>JAATES010000319.1 GCA_015655615.1 Actinomycetales bacterium | reverse complement strand
TCGGAGTCCCGCCGGAGCGTCCCTATGACCACTCCGGAGACCCCGGAGTCGCGCGCGTGACGAACGTCGTCGACCATCACGGCCAGCTCATCCTCCGAGGTCACAAAGGTGCCAGGACGGTGTCGGATCAGGACGTGGACGTCGATCCGTCCGTCCGCGGCGGCGATGGCGCGGTCCAGCAGACCGGCGGACGGAGTCAGCCCGCCCAGCGAGAGGGCGCTGCAGACCTCCACCCGGTCGGCTCCTGCATCCCGTGCAGCCTCGGCGCCAGCGGCGTCTTGGACGGCGATCTCGATCTGAGTCATCTCGCCTCCGGGAGAGCGGAGGCATTGGCGATCACGAGTTCCACCTGGTGGTCCGCGGCTGCGGAGACGAACCGGCTCGACGGCGCGGTGTCGGTGATCAGGACATCGATCTCGTCAAGTCCGATGATGCGTGACAACGCCGTCTTGCCGAACTTGGTGGAATCGGCCACCACGACCACCTTGCTCGCGGCTCGCGCCATGACCCTGTTGACCTCGGATTCGCCCTCATTGATCGTCGCCGCGCCGAAGCTCGCGTTGAGCGCATCTGCTCCGATGAAGGCCCAGTCGAGTGCCACCTCGGACAGACTCCCGACTGCCAGCGGCCCGATCAGCTCGAAGGACTGTGCGCGGGCCACGCCGCCGGTCATGACGATGCGGATGTGAGGCCGGATGGCCATCTCGAAGCCGATGTTGAGCGCGTTCGTCACGATGGTGAAGGTGCCTTCCTCGGACGTCGAGGTGACGTGTTCGCGACGTCCGAGTGCGCGGGCAACCTCGGTCGTGGTGGTCCCGCCGGTCAGTCCGACCACCTGACCGGGCAAGACGAGCCGGGCCGCAGCGTGTGAGATCGCCAGCTTGCCCTCCATGCTCTGAGCGATGCGGTACTGCAGCGGCAACTCGTAGGCGGATCCCATGACGGTGGCACCGCCATGAGTGCGGGTGATCAGTTGTTCGGTCGCGAGCAGGTTGAGATCCCGCCGTGCGGTGATCGGGGAGACCTGAAACCGGTCGGTGATCTCCTCGATCTCGACCTGGCCCTGCGCCGTGAGCAGATCGAGGATCTGGCTGAGGCGTTGCTGCCGCGTCATCGTTCTCCAATTCAGGCCGGGGCCTTAGTCATATCAGATCCATGCCCGGCGGCCTAGACGCGACCCAGTGTGATCGAAAATGATCGAGTAGGCTATAGTCGATCATAACCAGTCGAGTCAGCATGGCTCGGACGATATCGCCCATCGGCGGCGCGGGGAGAGGGAAACGCATGAATGAGGAGAACTCAGCGAAGACGCCGGCCTTCGTGGACGCCGAGATCGCCAGCCAGCCCACGGCGTGGAACCGAGCGATCGCGCTTGCGCCCGGCTTCGCCGAGGTCCTGCCTCAGCCAGGCGAACGCGTGGCGGTGGTCGGCTGCGGCACCAGTTGGTTCATCGCTATGAGCTACGCGCGGCTTCGCGAGCAGGCAGGCCATGGGGAGACCGATGCCTTCGCGGGTTCGGAATACCCCGCGGGCCGGTCCTACGACAGGATCGTCGCGATTACGAGGTCCGGCACCACGAGCGAGATCATCACTCTTCTGGCGGCGGTCGCCGGTACCCCGACCACGGTGTTGACCGCAGTGGCAGGCTCCCCGGTCACGGGGCAGGCAACGCATGTGGTGCTGCTGGACTTCGCTGACGAGCAGTCTGTCGTCCAGACGCGGTTCGCCACCACGGCGCTGACGCTGTTGCGCGCACACGAGGGAGTGGTCCCGGCCACGTTGGCCGCAGACGCAGAGCGGGCCCTCGAGATCGACGTCGCCGACTACGTCGATGCCGACCAGCTCACCTTCCTCGGTTCAGGATGGACGCTCGGCCTTGCCGACGAAGCCGCCCTCAAGGCGCGCGAGGCCTCACAGAGCTGGGCGGAGGCCTACCCGGCCATGGACTACCGGCATGGCCCTATCGCCATTGCAGAACCCGGCAGGATCGTCTGGTTGTTCGGCGACGAGCCGGCGGGGCTGGCGGATGACATCGCTGTCACGGGCGCGACCTATGTGCGCCACGGCGACCTCGATCCGCAGGCGAGCCTCATCATCGCGCAGCGGCTTGCAGTGGCTCGCGCGCGGGACCGGGGACTCGATCCCGACCACCCGCGCCACCTGACCAGGTCGGTCATTCTGGGCCAGGGCCGGTGAGCTCTCTGGGCGGAGTCTGCATGACCCCACCTCCCAGAGGTGGATCGACTCGTGGTGCCATCGGTTCGCCATGGCTGTGATCGTGGCGGTCACGCCGAACCCGGCCATCGATGTCACCTACGAGCTCCCCGCGCTCACCGTGGGAGACGTCAACCGTGTCGGCCTGGTGCGGCACCGGGCCGGGGGCAAGGGCGTCAACGTGGCACGGGTGGTCTCCCAATTCGGAGAGAGCCCGCTAGTGGTCGCACCGGTCGGGGGATCTGCCGGGGACCTCTTCGCGGCAGGCCTCGACTCGGCAGGCGTGGCGCACCGTCTGGTTCCCATTGCCGGGCAGACCCGCAGAACGACAGTGGTCGTGACTGCGGGAGGCGAGACCACAGGGCTGTACGAGCCCGGTCCGGTCATGACCGCGGCCGAATGGCGCACGCTGGTGACAGAGGTCAGTTCCCAGGCGGACCGGGCTCGGGTGGTGACCATCGGCGGCAGCCTGCCCCGTGGTGTCCACGCTCACGGGGTGGCCGAACTGGTGGCGGCGGTGCAGCGCTCAGGTGCTGTGGTGATCGCTGACACCAGTGGCGAAGCGCTCGTGTCGGCCGCCCGTGCCGGTGCCGATGTGCTCAAGCCGAACCAAGCCGAACTCGCCGAGGCGACGGGGGAGGCCGACTGGCGCGACGGCGCTCATGCGCTCCTCGATGCCGGAGCGGGCGCGGTGCTGATGTCCGGGGGGCCGGACGGATTGGTGTGGGTCTCGCGCGCCGGAACTCTGCGGGCATCGGGGATTCCGGCTCAGCAGGGGAACACCACCGGAGCCGGTGATGCCGTGGTCGCGGCCTTCGCCGTCGGGACGGTCCGCGGCCTTCCCACCGAACTCGTTCTGCGCCGGTGCCTGTGCGCAGGGGCCGCCGCCGTCAACAGCCCCGTGGCAGGACAGGTGGACGTCGCCGACTGCGACCGCTTTCTTCCCTATGCCAGATGTGAGGTACTCCGATGACGACCGCCACCATGCCCGACCTGTTCGCCGCAGCCCGGCACCGTGGGGGGGCGGTAGGCGCCTTCAACGTGATCCTGGTCGAGCATGCCGAGGCGCTCGTCGAAGGCGCCGAACGAGCTGAGCTGCCCGTTGTCCTGCAGATCAGCCAGAACTGCGTGCACTACCACGGGGCATTGGCTCCGCTGGCCAGCGCAGTGTTGTCCATCGCTCGCCAGGCCGTGGTACCAGTGGTCGTGCACCTCGATCACGCCGACGACGAGCGTCTGGTGCACGAGGCCGTCGACCTCGGCATCACGAGCGTGATGTTCGATGCCTCTGCGCTGCCCTACGACGAGAATGTGTCGAGCACGGGGCGTGTCGTTCAGTGGTGCCATCGTCGCGGGGCGGTGGTGGAAGCCGAACTGGGAGAGGTGGGGGGCAAGGATGGCGTCCACGCTGCCGGTGTCCGGACGGACCCCCACGAGGCTCGCGTGTTCGCCGCAGAAACCGGTGTCGATTCCTTGGCCGTTGCGGTGGGAAGCTCCCACGCCATGCGAGAACGCAGTATGAAGGTCGATCAAGAGTTGATTGTGAGGCTGGCCGCCGCAGTCGACGTTCCGCTGGTCCTGCACGGGTCGTCCAGCCTCGACGACGGCCAGCTGGTGGCCGCGATCGACAGCGGCATGGCGAAGATCAACATCTCCACGCACGTCAACAGCCTGTTCACCGCAGCCGTCCGTGACGTGCTGGACCAGGATGTGCGCTTGGTGGACCCACGTCGGTACATCCGTGCCGGGCGCGAGGCGATGGCGGCAGAGACAACCCGGCTGCTCACGCTCCTGGGCTGAAGCGCGCGACATCCGCCAGCCGGGTGCCCTAGCCCCAGGTCACGTCCAGCGCCTGGCGGAGCGCGTGCTCGCTGGCACCGCGGAAGGGCATGACCAGGGGCCCTGCCGTCAGGCGAAGCTGCAACGGCACGGATCCGACGGGCTGCCAGAGCTCACAGTAGTGTCGCAGCCCAGCCACGTAGGACTCGCCGAGCAAGGGGGCATCGCCTCCGATCGCCACGGTGGCGATGTCCAACGTCGAGCAGATGGTGATGATGGTGGCGGCGAGGATGCGGTGGGACCGGTCGAGCTTCTCGGCGAGGCCTGGCTCTGAGATCCGCTCCGATAGCCGATCGGCATCGAATCCCGGGCTGTCCAGGAGGTAATCGGCATCCGCGTCGAGCCCCAGCACGACGGGCAGCGAGGCGAACTGCTCCAAGCACCCTCGGTTACCGCAGTTGCACAGCGGCGCTTCGGGTGTGAAATCGACCCGGACGTGACCGATCTCACCGGCGACCGAGTGCGGCCCGCGATGAAGGACGCCGTCGATGACGATGGCTGCTCCGATGCCCAGGCCGATGGAGATCGAGAGGAGCGAACGATCCTCACTTCCCACCAGTGAGAATTCGCGCAGTCCATCGGCATCGGCGTCATTGATCAGATGGATGGGTACCGACGTGACATCGGCAAGGGCTGCGGCGAGGTCGGTGGCATTGAGCTGCATCTGCACGCTCTCGAGGATCACTCCGCCATTGAGAGCGCCCGGCGTGTCGACTCCGATGCTCAGGAGCGCCAGGGGCTGGTTCTCAAGCAGGCCGACCACGGCTGCACGGATGTCCGATATCCCGACGACGGAAGGGCTGCGATGGATCGGCCTCTCCCAGACGACCTCACCCCGAAGATTGACGGCAGCGGCGCGTACGGTGTGACGGCGCACGATCAGTGCGCCGATGCAGAGGCGATCGGTACGAAGGCGCAGTGATGTGGCGGGCTTTCCCCCAGTGCTGCTGGCGCGCCCGGAGTTTTTCACCAGTTTGCTGTCGATGAGCTCGGTGACAATGGACGACACGGTTGCGGAGGTCAGCCCGGTCTCCCGGGCGATGCTGGCGCGAGAGGCGGTGCCGTCGGCGTCGATGACGCACTGCAGTACGTGGCGCCGGTTCTGACGGCGGACCGTTGACTGGTTGCTCGGAGTCAGGTGAGCCTTCACGGGTGTCGCTCCCCTCGGACCGATGTGGCGAACCCAGCCGCACCACTGCTGACCTGTGGTTCTGATTGCTCTGAGACTGTATAACGAGGCGGGAACGGATTTCGAGTCTGAGAGCCGTCATCTGTCGGTTCCGTTCGGACGAGGGCTCGGGCGGCGAGCGCGGTGCCCAGCAATCCGGCGTGCGCGCCTAGGCTTGCGCGCACCAGCCGGGGACGGTGCTGAAAGCTGAGGTGGCGGTCCAGCGCGTCACCCAGTGGGCCGAAGAGCTGCGGTCCTGCTTGGGACAGCCCGCCACCGATCGCTATGACCTCGGGTGCGATCAGGCTGATCACCTGGGTCAGCCCGATCGCGAGCGCATCGATGGCATTCGTCCAGACGTGCTGTGCCGTGGCATCGCCGGCGAGTGCCAGCTCGAGAACTTCGCGCGAACCCGCGATCGTCTGCCCGCTCAGTTCGCCATAGGACCTTGCGATGGCACTCGCAGAAGACAGCGTCTCCAGGTGGCCACGTCCGCCGCAGGCGCAGGCGGGGCCATAGGGGTCCACGATGGAGTGCCCTATCTCGCCTGCGAATCCGTCTGCGACGAGGGCCGTGCCATCGAGAATCACGGCGCTCGCGATCCCGGTTCCGATGACCACGACGACGGCGTTGCGGCAGTCGCGGAGTGAGCCGAGCTCATACTCCGCTCTGCCCGCCGCACGGACGTCGTGCCCGAACGCCACCGGGAGCCGGAGGGCCTTCTGGGCGCGCTCACGGAAGGGGAAGTCGTGCCAGCCGAGGTTGCTCGCCATGACCCCGATGCCGCGACCTTCGTCGACCAGTCCGGCCACGCTCACCCCGACCGCCTCGAGCTTGAGATCCTTGCGCGTGGCGCGCAGTCTCTTCAGCTGGCCGGAAAGCATATCGATGATGCCCTCCGCGGCTTGGGGGCCACGAGGGGTGGGCAGTCTTTCGACCTTCTGCACCCCGCCAGTGCTGTCAACGACTGTGGTCTTCAGGGTGGTGCCGCCCACATCCAACGCCAGGACGGCCGGGCCGGGCCCCAGTGGGGCGGGGGGCAGAGCTTCGTAGTCAGGGCGAACGCTCAAGGTCCCTCTCCGTCCATGTGGGTGGTCTTCATACCCTCCGTTTATAGCCGCGATCGCGTGGCGAATCAAACTTTAGAAACTAAGTAAAGTTCTTGTTACAAGTAGGTTTCCGCGGTCTCCTGGCAGGATTCCGTGCCCCAGGATGGAGGAATCCGGCGCAGCGACCCAGCATCAACCCGCCGATGTCCGGATACGTCAAAGGCATACCCCGGCCTCTTCGAACGTGACATCACCAAGGGTGGACAGCACCTGGTGCACATGGAGAGCCCACTTCTGAGCGAAGGGAACCGCACCAATGAACAAGTCCGTGCGACGCGGTGTGATTGCCGCGACCGTGGCGATTGCCAGCATGACGCTTGCCTCCTGTTCGTCCTCCGAGCCGGAGGCGTCCACGTCGTCATCCTCGGGTGGCGCCAGCGCCGAGATCAGCCTGCTCGTACCGAGCTACTCGGACAACACGAAGGGGCTGTGGGAAGACGTCATCTCCGGCTTCGAATCAGCCAACCCCAACTACAAGGTCAACCTTCAGGTGGAGTCCTGGGACAACCTGAACGACGTGGTGACCACCCAGATCCAAGCGGGCAAGGCGCCAGACATCATGAATGGCGGTCCCTTCGCCGGGTTCGCGGCCGATGACCTGCTGTACCCGATTTCCGAGGTCACCTCGCCCGAGGTCCTCGCGGACTTCCAGAGCTCGTTCGTCGCGGCCTCCTCCGTTGGCGACACACAGTACGGTGCGCCGCTGATCGCCTCGGCCCGTGCGCTGTTCGTGAACAACACCCTCCTCAAGAAGGCCGGTGTCGCCAAGGCACCCACCACCTGGGACGAGCTCCTGGACGCCTCACTCAAGGTGTCCAAGCTCGGTGACGGCATCGCCGGGTACGGCATGCCGCTGGGCTCGGAGGAGACCCAGGCTGAGGCAGCTGCGTGGTTCTTCGGCGCAGGCGGCACCTTCGGCGATGCGGACAACATCACCATCAACAACGTGCCGGCGAACCTCGAGGCGACCACGTTCATGAAGAAGATGATCGACGAGGGCGCGACGCAGGACGACGCAGGATCGACGGACCGTACTCCGCTGCTCGACATCTTCATCCAGGGCAAGATCGGAATGCAGATCGGACTTCCGCCGACCGTCGGACAGATCGCGGAGACGAACCCCGACCTCGACTACTCGATCGTGCCGATCCCGACCAAGGACGGAACACCTTCCACGCTGGGAGTCGCCGATCACCTGATGGCCTTCAACAACGGTGACGACGACAAGAAGGCAGCGATCACAGCCTTCTTCAACTACTTCTTCCAGGCCGATGTCTACAACACCTGGGTTCAGGCAGAGGGCTTCTTGCCGACCACCACCTCCGGTGCGGAGGCGCTCAGCGGTGAAGAGGACCTGAAGCCGTTCCTCGAGCTGCTGCCCGATGCGAAGTTCTACCCGAGCACCAACCCGAAGTGGGATGCGACCAACGCCGCGTTCAAGAGCCTCTTCGGCCAGATTGCACAAGGCAAGGACCCGCAGGGTGTGCTCGACGAGATCCAGGCGGCTGCTGACGCCGGCTGATCGCACGGCACGACACGACGTATCACGGGAAGGGTTTGGTTGACGAGACCATGCGAAACAATACCGACGAGAAGCCAAACCTGGCGGGGGTGGCAGCGAGCCACCCCCGCACCCCGCGGCGGGCTGCGGGCACGAGCTGGCGGGACACGATGGCAGCTCTGCCGTGGATCGGTCCGGCGATCATCCTGGTGATCGGGGTGGTGGTCTACCCCGCGGGATTGATGATCTACAACTCCTTCCGCAACATCAGTCGGAGTGGTGTCGACAAGGGTCCCGCCGGCTTCGACAACTACCTCGAAGTCTTCAACTTTCCCTACTTCATGCCGATTCTGCTGCGAACGGTGATATGGGTCGTGGTGGTCGTCGCGATCACCCTCGTCATCTCGCTGGCACTCGCCCAATTGCTGAACAAGGCATTTCCGGGACGGATGCTGGTCCGTTTGGCGGTCATCATTCCCTGGGCCGCGAGCGTCGTGATGACCACGCTGGTCTTCTATTACAGCCTGGAGCCATACTTCGGGATCATCAACAAGTTCCTCTTCGATATCGGACTGCTCGACGACTCATCCGGATACGGCTGGACCAAGAATGCGAACTCGGCGTTCGCCTGGTCCATCGTTGTGGCGATATTCGTCTCGTTGCCGTTCACCACATACACGATCTTGTCCGGACTCCAATCTGTTCCGGAGGAGACCTTGGAGGCGGCAAAGCTTGACGGGGCGGGCCCTGCTCGTTCCTACATCCACGTGGTGCTGCCTCAGCTGCGGCCCGCACTGAGTGTCGCAGGCCTCATCAACGTCATCAACGTGTTCAACTCACTACCGATTCTCAAGACCATGACGGGGTCGCTGCCCGGGTACGACGCGGACACGATCATGACCCTGATCTTCAAATACATCCAGACCAATAACAAGATCGATGTGGCGAGTGCACTCAGTGTCATCTACTTCGCGATCGTCATTCTGATAGTGGCTGTGTACATCTATGTCGTCAAGCCCATGAGGGAGGTATGATGACCGCCGCCGCACCCGCCAGCCGGTCGACCGTCGAACGACGCCGGGCGAGGAGATTCACAGCAGATGAGGTCACGATCAGCCACGTGGTGTGGCGCCTCGTCGCCGGCGTCGCCGTCTTCCTGGTCTTCATCGCCCCTTATGTGGTGATGTTCTTCAGCTCGGTGAAATCGAAGTCAGAGATCCGTTCGGTCGATCCCACCTATCTTCCCGAGACGTGGCACTGGAAGAACTACGTGTCCATGTGGTCGACGCCGGAGACGCCTCTGCCGCACAATCTCCTTTCGACCGTGGTCATCGCAGTGCTGGCGACCGTCCTGGTGCTCCTGGTGTCGTTGCCCGCCTCATATTATCTGGCGCGATTCAGGTTCCCGGGGCGGATGGCGTTCATGTTCATGGTGATCGTCACGCAGATGCTGCAGCCTGCTGTGCTGACATCCGGGCTCTTCCGGCAGTTCCTCCAGCTCGATCTGCTCGATACCTGGTGGGCGATGGTCTTTATCAATGCTGCCTTCAGCTTGTCCTTCGCGGTGTGGATCATGCACAGCTTCTTCGCCTCGGTTCCCAAGGAGATCGATGAAGCAGCTCAGCTCGACGGCGCAGGACGACTCACCGTGCTTTTCCGCATCAACCTGCCGCTGGTATGGCCGGGCGTGGTCACCGCCATCATCTTCACGTTCGTCTCGTGCTGGAACGAGTTCGCCGCCTCATTGGTGATTCTGTCATCGGCGGAGAAGCAGCCGTTGTCCGTCGCCCTGACAAAATTCGTCGGCCAATATGAGACGAGCTGGCAATACGTCTTCGGAGTGTCAGTGGTGGCGATCGTTCCGGTGGTCCTGCTCTTCATGCTCATCGAGAAGAGGATGGTCTCCGGCCTGATGGCAGGGAGCGTCAAGTGACCAGGCGGGCACCTGGCACGACCAGGTGGCAGTCCGCCGACGCGACCTGGCCCGGCTTTGACAGCCCACGGCCGGAATCCTACGATGATGGCGAGTGACAACGCTGTCATAGCGAGGGTGCGTTCGACATCCTTTCCCGCAGACGGAACAACCAACCCGCAACCCGCAAGCCCGACTCTGGCGATGCTGCCATTGGTACAAAATTCTGGAGACCAGTCATGAGAAGGCGTTTCGGACGTGTCAGTGCCGCGGCTCTCGCTGCGGCGAGCTTGCTCCTTGCCTCGGCGGTCTCGGCCGTTCCCTCGCAGGCCGCGGACTCGGCTGCAGGATCATCCTTGTCGTCAGGCAGGGGGCTGACGAGTCGGCTCTCGGAGATCGTCGACGGCACCTATGCGAGCCTTGCCGACCGCGTGCAGCCCTCGGGGTATGCCGCGACCTCGCTGACCGGTGCCTACTCCGGAATGTTCGAGCGTGACGCCTCGATCCAGGCACACGCCTTGCTGGACGCCGGAGACACCGGCAAGGCGCGTTCCGTGCTCGAGTATCTGATCGGCTATGGCACGCAGATGTCGACCGACCGCGCGCCGCGGGTCGTCCCGGCCGAGGCCTACACGGCCGGTTCCAGTCTTCCCGCACCTCGTTCCGCCCCAGGCATCGTCGCGACGTCAACGGGTACCGGCACGGAGCTGCTGCTCCTCAACGCTCCGACGAATGCGGGGGCGCAGTCGTTCGTCGCGACGGGGGCCGGCCTGTCTTCCTTGCGGCTCGCGCTGTCGTCCGCGGGGACGACCGGAACGATCGACGTGAGCATCCGGACCGTGAAGGATAACCCGGCGACGCAGGTGGCGTCGGGCTCGGTGAGCGCGGACCTCGGGACGACCGCGTACAGCCCGACGTGGGTGGACTTCGCGCTGTCCCAGAGCGCACCGCTGACCAAGGGGACGGTGTACTACATCGTGATGCAGGCTACGGCGACGGTAGCCCAGAGCAAGGTCGTGATCTGGGGGGTGACGAGCGGGGCCAGCGCGTCACGGGGCCTGTGGAACTACGAGAACAGCTGGGAGCAGTCGCCCTCGCGGGTGGCGGGCTTCGAGCTGCGCGGCGAGGTCGACGGGTCCCGGCTGCAGTCGCAGTCGGATGCGGGTTCGGGTTTGTTTCAGGTGCAGGGTGCTACGCATCAGGCGGCGCAGTCTTTCACGTTGCTCGATGACTCGTTGTCGTCGGTGTGGTTGCCGGTGAGTGCGCAGGTGGCGGTTGGTGATCTGACGGTCTCGGTGCGTACGGCGTATGCGGACGCCTCGACGCAGGTGGCGTCGGGTTCGGTGGGCTTGGCGGGTGTGGGGACGTCGAAGACGTGGGTGAAGGTGCCGCTGTCATTGGATGCGGGCAAGACGGTCTCGGCGGGTCAGCAGTACTGGTTGGTGGTGGGTGCGGATGTGCCTGATGCGACCAAGCAGGTGGTGTGGTTCGGTTCGTCCTCGACGGTGGCGTCGGTGGGTGCGGGGTGGAACTACGACTCGGGGGCGTATGAGCCGGCGTGGAATGCGGAGTCGCATTCGTTGGGGTTTTCGGTGAATGCGTCTTCGGTGCCTGATCTGGGTCCGTCGTTTGCGCCGGATCCGACCGGGGTGCTGGGTGGTGCTGGTGGTGCTGAGGTGGTGTCGGGGTCGTTCGCGGCGTCGGGGACGGTCAGTGGTCTGGATCTGTTCTTGGGTGCGGGTGCGGGTGCGGCTGGTGACGTGAGCGTGGTGGTTGCTGATTCGACGGGTAGGTCGAGCACGGTGTCGGTCCCTGCGGCGGATCTGGTCGCTGGTGGTGGTTGGCACCGGTTCACGTTCACGACGTTGGGTCGGGGTGGTGAGGGGACGTTCACGGTGACGGTCTCTGCGCCGGGTGCGGCTGCTGGTTCGGTGCAGGTGTATGGGGTGGGTTCGCAGTTCGCCTTCCAGACGCTCGCCCTCGTCTACTCGGGTGAGGAGATGATGGATCAGCCGGATGGCAACTACATGGTGCTGGACTCCTGGGCGCGGTACGTCACCGAGAACCCGGACGACACGCAGTTCGTGACGGACACGTATGACACGGTGGCGCGGTGGGCGGACTACTACCTGACGTCGGACTACCTCAACGACTCGCTGCAGCTCATGTATGACCCGAAGTTCGAGCACTCCCGCCGGTCTTGGCAGATCCCGACCTATGACCTCATGAC
>JAATES010000151.1 GCA_015655615.1 Actinomycetales bacterium | reverse complement strand
GATCACGATCACCTGATGCCTGAGAGCCAACCGGGCGAGCCGGGCACCGACATGCTGCGCGGCCTGCCCACCCACACCGGCATCGACCTCGTCGAACACCATGGCCAGTCGCGGCCCGTCGGCGGTCGCCGGTCCGTCGGCAAGCACCACCTCGATCGCCAGCATGATCCGGGAGAGCTCGCCGCCCGACGCCGCCTTGCCGATCGGTCGCAGGGGTGCGCCCGGATGCCCGGCCAAGAGCATCTCGATCTGGTCGCGGCCCCACGGCCCGAGGTCGTCGAGTTCGGTGACGGCGATGTCCAGATGTGCCCCGGACATGGCGAGCCCGCTGAGCTCGGCGTCGACCGCCGCCGACATGCGCTGCGCAGCCTCGCGCCGGCTGAGCGTGAGAAGGTCCGCCATGTGGGCGAGGCGTGCCTGCAGGTCGGCGACCTGCTGCCCCAGCACTGCTATCCGCTCGCCGTCGTCCTCCAGCGCGAGCAGCCGTAGTCCGGAACGCTGCGCCCACTCCAGTACCTCGTTGATGGTCGCACCGTAGCTGCGGGTGAGCCGGGCGAGTTCGCTACGTCGTTGCTCGACCCACTCCAGGCGGCCGGCCTCGGATCCCAGCGACGCGAGATAGCCGGAGAGGTCCGCGGCCACATCGGTGGCTTGGAAGGCGATGTCGCGCAGGCGTGCGGCCAGCGGCGCCGTGGCCTCGTCGACGGCCGCGGCACGATCGACGGATCGCGCGGCCTGGTCGAGCAGGACGATGACCGCCGGGGCCTCACCCAGGTCGTCGCCCTCCAGCGCGTCGCGTGCCGCCGAGACATCGCGGCCGAGCTCCTCGGCGTGCCGAAGTCTCTCGGCCTCCGCGCCCAGCGCCTGATCCTCCTCGGGCTGCGGTGCGATCCGCTCCACCTCGGCCAGTCCGAGCCGCAGCAGCTCTGCCTCGTGCAACCGTTCGGCGGCCGTCTCTCGCAAGGCATGGAGTTCCGCGGCGGCCTCGGCCTGCTGCTGCCACAGCGATCGGTAGTCCGCCACCATCGAGGCGTGCTCGGGTCCGGCGTACCGGTCGAGCGTCTCACGCTGGTGGCTGTGGCTGCGCAGTCGCAGCTGGTCCGACTGCCCGTGAACGGTGACCATGGCGCCGACGAGCTCACCGAGCACCGCCTGCGGCACGGTGCGTCCGCCCAGCAGGGTGCGTGACCTACCCTGCGCGGCGACGGTGCGCACGACGACCACGGAGCCGTCGTCCTCGACGATGCCACCGACATCGCGGACCCTGTCCGCCACGTCGGGCTGACCGGGCGAGGATGTCACAGGCGGCAGACTGAAGTTGCCCTCCACCACGGCCTCCTCAGCACCACGTCGGACGGTCTGCGGGTCGGCCTTGCTGCCGCGCAGCAGCCCGAGCCCCTGGAGGACCATCGTCTTGCCGGCGCCGGTCTCTCCGGTGATCACCGTGAGTCCTTCGGCGAAATCGAGCCTGGCCTCGGAGATCACTCCCAGATCGAGGATCCTGAGCTCGCGGATCATCGTTGCTCCCGCCATCCCTGAACCGGCAGCGTGAACTTGTTGACCAGACGGTCGGCGAACGGCGCGGTCGACAGCCGTGCCAGGTAGACCGGGTGCTGGCCGCGCCGGATGTCGATCTGGGTTCCCTGTTTCACGACCACCTGACGTCGGCCGTCCATGGTCACGACAGCCTCTCGGGCCCCCGATTCCGCCACCAGCACACTCACGGTCGAATGCGGACCCACGACAAGCGGTCGGGCAAACAGCGCATGCGCCGCGAGGGGGACCACCAGCAGTGCATCCACATCGGGCCAGATCACCGGGCCGCCCGCCGAGAACGCATGCGCGGTCGAGCCCGTCGCCGTGGAGATCACCACTCCATCGCAGCCGAAGGACTCCAGCGGCCGCCCATCGATGGCGAGGCTCACCTCGATCATGCGCTGCCTGTCGGCCTTCTCGATCGTGGCCTCGTTGAGTGCCCAATCGGTCAGTGGTGACTCCCCCGACGGCTTGGAGATCGTCACGCCCAGGACGCCACGTGCTTCTATGGCGTAGTTGCGCTCCGCCAGACGTCGCACCGAATCGCGAAGAGATTCGCGTTCGCTCTCCGCCAGAAAGCCCACGTGACCCAGATTGATGCCGAGCAGCGGGACCGTGCTCCCTCGCGTGAGCTCGGCCGCCCGAAGGATCGTGCCGTCCCCACCGAGCACCACCACCGCCTCGACCCCCTCGAGGACACCCGACTCCTGCAGGGAGGGCGCACCGACCGGTGCACGGTAGCTCGGCGGGATGCTCTCGTCGCCCGGGCGGATCACCCTGAAACCGGCGCGCTCCAGCTCAGAGACGGCCTCGGCGGCCGCCGAGATCGCCTCCGGGCGTCCCCCATGGGTCACCACCATGACCGTGCGAGTCACTGCATGCCCCCTGTGATGGTCTCGGCTGACCGTACCGTGCTCTGCTGGACGAGGGGATTGCGGCGAGCGATGAGGCCTGGAGCTGCGCCTGCGGCGCGATCCTGCTCGACGGACCTGCGGATCTCCTGGCGCTGGCCCTCGGAGAGCACGGGCAGTGAGCCGGGAGCCACGGCCAGGCTCAGAAAGTATTCGATATTTCCATGCGGGCCGGGCAGGCTGCTCGCGCAGACCCCCCGCACTCCCAGACCCTCCCGGTGCGCCGCCTCGGCCACATCGATCACCGCCTGGGTCCGCAATCGCGGGTCCCGCACCACGCCTCCGGATCCCAGTCGAGCCCGGCCCACCTCGAACTGGGGTTTGACCATGACCAGCACTGCGGTCGAGTCGGTGCAGACCCGGCGCAGTGCCGGAAGGATCAGCGTCAAGGAGATGAAAGAGACATCCGCAACGATCACCTCCGGAAGCCATGGCAGCGCCTCGGGCGTCAGCGCTCGCGCATTGTGCCCCTCCATCACGGTGACCCGCGGGTCCGCCCGAAGGGTGTCTGCCAGTTGGTCGTGCCCGACATCCAACGCGATGACCTGGCTGGCGCCGGCCTGCAAGAGCACCTGCGTGAATCCTCCCGTGCTCGCCCCCACGTCGAGGCACCGTCTGCCGGTGATCTCAGGCGCGTCAGCTCCGAGCGCGTCCAGCACCCCTTTCAGCTTCACTGCGGCACGCGAGACGTAGTCGTCACCCGCCAGCACTTCCAGCGTGTCCTCCTCGAAGACCTGACTCGCCGGTCGTTGCCTCACGGCCCCCGACACTCGGACGCGACCGGAATGCACCAGTGCCGCCGCCTTGGTCCGTGATCCCGCCAGGCCCCGATGGACCAAGGCGGCGTCGAGTCGCACTGCCACCACGCTCAGCGGGCCGCAGCGTCGAGCGAGTCAGCGAGCGCGCCGTAGACGGCCTCGAAGACCTCCACGTGGTCGGCCACGGGCAGGTCGTCCAGCACACGGAGCAGCTCCAGAGCCCCCTGAACCGGTGTGGTCTCCACCGTCATCACGCAGTCTCCTGGTCCTTAGCGTAGGTGTCTTTGGCACTCTCCACCGTACCGTGCGCGGCCACCACAGCGCGGATGGTCCACAGGAAGAAGCGCCCCTGCGCATGGGACGACACGCGGTCGTCCTGACGCTCACCGGGCAGAGAGCGCGAGCTCCGGGACCGAGGCCTCATCGAGGATCACTCCGTCATCCACCGCGGCCCAGCTCGCCGCACAAGCCGCGCGGACAGCCTCGATGCTCGGACCGTCCGCCTCCGACAGCTCCAGCGACCCGTCGGTGATGCGAGCCGCAGACTCACCGCACACCCACCAGCCTTCCGGGCCCGGCAACGGCGCACGGTGCGGTTCCAAGAGCCCTCGCAGGTCCCGGACGATCAGATGGGGCCGCTCACCGGGCTTCGCCAGTACGTCGTCGCGTGCGGTCGACACCCCGGTGAGCACATGCAAACCGACATAGCCCCCGCTGCGGGCCCCCGCCAGATCCGTGTCCAGCCGGTCTCCCACGACCAATGGTCGCCGGGCGTTCTGGGCATCGACCGCCATGCGATACATCGCCGGCGACGGCTTCCCCGCACTGACGGGCTCCACGCCCGTGGCAGCCACGACTGCACGCACCAGCGACCCGTTTCCGGGAGCGTATCCCCGCGCTGTCGGAAGGGAGAGATCCAGGTTGCTCGCCACATGCACGGCACCCTGGGCGATGGCGTACGCGGCCTCTGCCAGATGCTGCCATCCCACCTCCGGACCGAAACCCTGCGCCACGGCAGCCGGGTGTTCGTCCGCACTGTCGACGACCCGATAGCCCGCCTCCCGCACCGCGGTACGGATTCCGGCTCCGCCCACGACCAGGACGACAGAACCGGCGGGAACGAACTCCCCCAGATAGCGCGCACATGCCTGCGCGGCGGTGAGCACGCCGGCAGAGTCCGTCGGGATCCCCAATGCCGTCAGTTGCGAGGCCACCGACTGCGGCTCCCTGGAAGCGTTGTTGGTCACGAAGATCAGAGGAAGTCCCTGTTGCCTCGCACGCACCAACGACTCGGACGCATGCTCGACGGGGTCCGCGCCGCGATAGGCGACGCCGTCAAGATCGATGAGCCCGAGGTCGAAGGCAGTCGCGACCACACCCGGGACATCGAGCAGCCCGGGGCCCAGATCATCGAGGTCAGGAAGATCCCTCATACGTGCTCCTCGTCCTCGACCTCGAAGACCACGACCTCCGAAACCGGAGCAGGGGGGCGTCGCCCGCCCGGCCCCGGAGTCAAACGACGCGTCAGCTCGTCCGCCTCGACCTGCCGACCGACGCGGATCAGCAGCTCCACCCGGGCTTCATCGATCCGTCTGGCAGACTCACCTCCCGCCGCCTTCCGCAGTGCTGCGGTATCGACCTCGTCGAGCACCGCCAATCCGGCCTCCACCTGATCGAGATCCGCACGCGCCCCTGCGACGACCAAGGCGAGCTCCACACGTTCCGACGGGTCCAACGACGCCGCCTCGGGGGCCGACCACATCGCGACCGCACGTTCCGGGCGTCCCAGGCCACGTTCACAGTCGGCCATCACCGGCAGGTGCGCTGACGAACCACTCAGTCTGCGATAGGTCCGCAGCTCACGCAGCGCCTCGGCGAACCGGCCGGTACGGTAGGCGGCAATCCCTGCGGCCTCGCGCACCACGTCGATCCGGCCGCCTCGTGCCACGGCGGCCTCCGTGTGACGAAAGGCGAGCTCGGGATCGTCCTCCAGGTAGAGCCCGGCGGCCACCAGATGAAGCCCCACCACCTCTGCTCCCTCTTTGCTCAAGCCGCGGAGCCGCCCCCGCACCTCACGGTCGAGAGCCGAGAACTCCACACCCTCAGGAAGGGGCGGGTCGTTACGTCGGGGACGGCGGACCTCGTCCTGCGACCCAGCTGACCGGGAACGATCAGGCCCAGCTCCCCGATGCCGGGAATCGGCAGCCCGACCCGAGCCGTCGCGCCCAGCCCCGGAACCCTGCCTGCCCGCCGTCCCGCCGCGCCCCGCGCCACCCGTCCCGCCGCGATCACCCGAACGACCGGAACGGCCTGCCGCACTGCCGTCCGGACGCCCGGAACCGCGGGCCCCATCCCGACGCGGCCCGCCAGCACCCGGACGCCCGCGATCGCTGTTCTCCGCCATCATTACCTTCTCCGTCATCTCGCTTGGAGGAGCTACCAAGTCTGTCACTGCCGATCCCCGGCGCACCAGAGTGCAACCATGACCTCGATCCAACCCGCGCGCTGCGTATATGCGTGAAGGCCCACCCGTTCACGGGTGGGCCTTCACGACTAAGAATTGTTCGGCGGCGTCCTACTCTCCCACCCCGTTCCCAGGGCAGTACCATCGGCGCTGAAGGGCTTAGCTTCCGGGTTCGGAATGGGACCGGGCGTTTCCCCCTCGCTATGACCACCGAAACACTATCAGGTTATCAACCGGATCCCCCGGCAATTACCCGGGAACCGCACAGTGGACGCAAACACGCAAAAAAGAAGATGTGTGTTGAAGTTATCGGCTGATTAGTACCGGTCAGCTCCACGAGTCGTTAGTCCCCGCTTCCACATCCGGCCTATCTACCCAGTGGTCTACTGGGTGCCTCTCACCCCACAAAGGGGGCATGGAAACCTCATCTCGAAGCAGGCTTCCCGCTTAGATGCTTTCAGCGGTTATCCCTTC
>JAATES010000020.1 GCA_015655615.1 Actinomycetales bacterium | reverse complement strand
TGGAGCTTGTTGCGGATGGCCACCGGCGACGCGCCGACCTGGAACTCGACGGCCTCTCCGAGCTCGCGCGGGGCCAGCGGCGCCTCCTCAGCGACGGCCACCTCCGGCTCGCCGGGCAACGGCGCCGCAATCGACTCTGCCGCACCGGCCGACAGGGGCTCACCACGGCGGCGGGTCCGGGTCCGGCGGTCGTGCGCACGACGGAGACGCTCGTTCAGCTTGTCCAGGGCCAGGTCCAATGCGCCGTAGCGGTCGTCAGCGGCGGCTTCGGCGCGCACGATCGGGCCCTTGGCCCGCACGGTGAGTTCGACCTTCTCCCGGACATCGGACAGTCGCGGGTTGTTCTCCCGGGTGACCTCGACGTCGACCCGCTGCACCCCCGGCGCGAGCTGGACCACCTTGGTGAGCTTGTCTTCTGCGTGCCGGCGGAATCGCTCCGCGATCTCAGTGTGCCTACCGACGACGACGATCTCCATGGTGACCTCCGTATTGAGTGGACGCGCTTCGTGCGTCAAGAACCTTCGAGGAACCTGGCACCCCAGAGGTGCCGGCCGACCGCGGACCTCCTTATCTCACGCCACCGTGCCCTCGGTGCCGGGGTCGACGCGAGCGCACCACCCGGACCGGGACCGCTGCCACCTCTGACTCGCTGTCGCAGCTGGTCCACCCAGGCTAGTCCCCCGCCGCCCACATTGCACTGTGCTGTGCACCCGTTGCACTGCGCTATGCACCCGTTGCACTGTGCTGTGCATCCGGCGGACGGGTGGCAGCCAGGACAAACGCCGAGATCACCGGCATTCCTACCGCCTGGAGTAGATCGGTGCAGACGGCAAGGGTCGCGCCTGTGGTCAGCACGTCGTCCACCAGGACGACGGCCGGACGCCGTCCTGGTGGCGAGCTCCAGGGAAGCTCCGGACCACGCCACCCCCGGTCTGCCCGCCGCCGTAGCGATTCCCTGACATTGCGGTGCCGGGCCTGGCGATCCAGCCCCACCTGATCCCGCTTGGCCGACCTCGCCGCCAGCGCGCGGGTATGCGAGGCACCCAGCCCGATGGCGACGCTCCGGGCCAGCCGGTCGACGACGTCCACCCCACGCTTCCGAATGCTGCGCGATGAGGAGGGCACCGGGATGACCACGAGTCGGCGGTCCTGCGCCCACTCGTGCAGCAGGAGCCGGCGGCGCGCTGCCTCGGCGCGCAAGGCCGCACAGAGCATGGGGTGCAGATCGTGGCGTCCGCCGTCCTTGGCGGCCACGACCGTGGCGCGGGCCGCTGCCTCGTAGCGGGCCAGCGCCCACACCGGCAGCGGTCGCTCACCCGTCATACGGTCCAGCCGACCGGCGCCCTGCTCGACCCGGTGGCCCGGGAACTGCCAGAGCTCCCGGCACTGATCACAGCACGCCACATCGACCGCACCGCACCCCCCGCATGCCACGGGAACCACCAGCGTCGCGGCCGCGTGCACCGCCGCGGCCACATACCACCCCTGTGCTCGGGTCATCGTTCCAGCGTGCTCGGGCGGGGCTGCCCGCACCAGACGGCAGCGACATTGTGGAGAACCTGACATCGTGACGAGCCCTCGGGCACTCCTCGCTCTCCCCGACCGCACACACTTGGCCGCACGCAGCTGGCAGCACGCACCTGGCCGCACGCACCTGGCCGCACGCACCTGGCCGCACGCACCTGGCCGCACGCAGCGCGTGCGCCGTCAGCCGGGGTACGCCACCGCTGAGATCCCCGACGTCACCGGTTGCCAGCTCGCACCGGTCCCGCTCCGGGAGAACAACGCCCCGTCGGCAGACAGGATCACCAGGGAGCGCACACCCCACCCCGCGGCCACGGCACTGATCCGGTCGGCGGACGGCTGCGTCGCCGTGAGGTCTGCCAACGGCACGAGGTGGACGACCACCGCAGCACTGGCCGCGGACCGCCCCAGGACCGCGATGCTCGACGCATCCACCCAGACGACCTCCGAGGCCTCCGTCAGCGGAGCTCCCACCGGGATCGGAGTCGTGACCTGGGTCGGCGCTCCGAGGTCATCACGGACGATGCCCGCGATATCGACATGCAGCGCGGCCCGCCCGGAGGATGCGTCCTGCGACACGATCGCGATCCGGGCCCCGTCGTGGGCGACGCGCACCGCGAGGACCGTCCGCCCCGTCAGCCAGGGAACCGACACGGTGACGGTGGCACCGGCATCGTCGACGACGACGATCCGCGATCCCGAGGCGGACCACACCCAGCCGTAGCGGTCGATGGACGGCGCCGCCACCCCGCGTCCCTCCCACAGCTGGCTGCTCGGCGCCGCACCCTCTCCGGTGACCCCCACGGTGACCAGCGACCTCGATCCCTCCCGGACCACTGCGAACCGTCCGCCGTGGACCCCGTCTGCAGGCTCGACGGC
>JAATES010000172.1 GCA_015655615.1 Actinomycetales bacterium | reverse complement strand
GGGCGCCCGCGTCGAGCCAGCCCGGAGGCAGGACCTTCGAGGACCTGCGATCGGCCTCGAAGACCACCTGGGTGAATGCTCTGGGCACAGTGGACGCCACGGGGGGCACGACTGCGGAACGCACGAAGTTCTACACCGCCCTCTACCACTCGCTGCTGCACCCCAATGTCTACGAGGACGTCAACGGACAGTACCGGGGGTACTACAAGGACTCCAAGACCCGTAATGACTGGCCGACCAGCGGCGACACCATCAAGACCCTGGCCAGCGGCCAGGAGCATGAGTACGTGACATATTCCAGCTGGGACTCGCTGCGCGGGCAGATGCAGCTTGTCGCTCTCCTGTTCCCCAAGGTCGGCTCGGACATGGCCGCCTCGATCTACAACATGAGCAAGCAGGTGGGCACCTGGTATAACTGGCCGCATCTGGGCTCGGCACAGAAGAAGATGGAAGGCGATGGCATGCAGTCCATCGTCGCCTCGCTCTACGCCTTCGGCTCGACAGACTTCGACGCAGCTGGAGCGCTCAGCTCGATGGTCGATGCCACCAGTCTGGGGCAGGACTCCTACTTCCGTAGCAACTTCGTGCAATATGCGGGCACCGGTTTCATCGAGGATCGGTGGACACCGGCGACCTCGACGACGATGGACTACTCCGTTGCCGACTTCGGCATCGCCCAGCTCGCCGGGCGCCTGGGGCAGGACGACGTCGCTGCGCGCTACATGACTCGATCCCAGTCGTGGAAGAGCCTGGTCAGCCAGGACTCCGCCTACCCGAACAGGATCGTGCCCCGCGATCGCAAGGGGTTCTGGGGCTCTTTCACTCTCTCCAACCGCTCGAACAGCTCCGGTGCGCCTGATTCCAACGCGCAGAGCCGGGACCAGTTCGACCAGTCCACCGGATTGCAGTACCAGTGGTACATGACCCAAAACATGGCGAGCGTCATCGAGGCCCTGGGCGGGACGGCGGCGGCCGAATCCAAGCTCGATAGCCTCTTTGGCGGATTCCCGTCGTTGAGCACGCTCGACGTCTCCGGCTCCTCCAGCAACGGCGCCTACCTGAGCAACCAGCCCTCCATGCACGCCCCGTGGGTCTACAACTGGCTGGGCAAGCCGGCCAAGACCACCCAGGTGCTCGACAAGGCGATCAGCACGCTGTACTGCGCGCAGGTCGTCGACACCACCTGCGCCAACGCCAACTTCAGCGGGTCCACCGGCGTCGGACTGCCCGGCAACGACGACCTCGGGTCGCTGTCGTCCTGGTATGTGTGGGCCAACCTCGGCCTGTACCCGGCGATCTTCGGCCGGTCGGAACTGCTGGTCAGCTCCCCGCACTTCGACAAGGTCGTCATCACGTCGAAGGACCTCGATGGCTCGGCGGCGGCCTCTGGACGCACGATCACGCTGAACGCCGCGAACCAGAGCGCCAACCGGTACATCTCGGGATTGTCGGTCAACGGCACCTCGCAGACCAGGTCCTGGTTGCCCGAATCCTTCGCCGTCGATGGCGGAACCCTGGACTTCACGATGACGTCGTCGACCACGAGCAGCTGGGGGACCGCCGCGGCCGACGTCCCGCCCTCCTTCAACCAGGGAAGCAACGATTACAACGGCGTCGGAACCGGTGAGGTCGGGACCAAGAACGCCGGTTCCCTGGACGTCGGCGGTGTCACCTTGCCACGGTCGGCCCTGGCCGCAGCAGGTGCGACACCCGGCGCCAAGCTCACCTACGACGATGGCTTGACCTACACCTGGCCCGACTCGGCTCCGCTGCAGCCGGACCACTGGGTGCCACGCGGCCAGTCCATCGACATGCACGGGGTCAAAGCCTCCAAGCTGTCATTCCTGGGCACTGCCACCAACGGGCCTGCCTCAGGCACTGCCACGGTCGTCTACTCCGACGGCACCACCACCGATGTCCCGGTGACCTTCCCCGACTGGACCCCGTCCACGTGGTCGGACACCGCCACCAACCAGCAACGGATCTCGGCCACCGGCCGGCTCAAAGCCGACGGCACGGCCGACTCCACGACCTGGCGGATCTACTCCATCACTCCGGCGACCCTCGACGCAGACAAGAACATCGCGAAGGTGATCCTGCCCAGCGACGTCAAGACCGGGATCATGCACATCTTCTCGATCGGCACGGACACCACGGCGTCCCAGACCCCGGCCGTGACCATCCCCGGCGGATCGACCGCCGGTGGCGGCACCGTGACACTGACCGGCGGTGGCGTGAACGTCGGTGACAAGGTGACCGTCACCCTCGGCACGACACCGGCGACCTCGGTCGAGGTGACGGCGGGCTCAGATGGCTCCTTCACGGCCAGTCTGGCGGTCCCGGGCGTGGCAGCCGGCAGTTATCCCGTCACAGTCACGGTGACCGACCCGGCGTCCGGCCAGACCTACACCCTGCCCACCACCGGTTCCGTGACCGTGGCCTATGCGCCCGCAGTCACGGCGGCGAGTTCGGTGCAGGCAGGCAAGCCGCTGGCCTTCACCGGAACCGGGTTCGCTCCCGCAGAGTCCGTAGTGGTCTCGCTGGGAACCTCCACCACGACGGTCACCGCATCCGCATCCGGCACGATCACGGGCACCATCTCGGCTCCGCTGAGCATCGCAGGGTTCACCCTCACGGCGACCGGCTCGGTCTCGGAGACCGCCGCAACCCGCGCGGTCAGTGTGACCAGCCCGTATGAACCCGGCAATCCCAAGCCGACGGTCACGATCGGCACCTCACGGACCGCATCGATTTTCGGTCAGAAGATCACCCTGACGGCTCGTGTCTCGCTCGGGGCCACCGGCAAGGTCAGCTTCATCGATGGAACCACGCTGCTCGGCACCGCGACGATCTCCCGTGGGGTCGCCACGCTGACGACCACCGCCCTGCCAGCGGGCACCCATGCGGTCACTGCGGCCTACCTGGGATCTGCCAGCCATCTCGCCTCGACCAGCGGCCGGGTGACGGTCAAGGTCTCCAGGGCGACGACGGCCAAGGTCACCGTGTCCGCCAAGAAGTACCTGCGCGGCAAGAAGGCGAAAGTCAAGGTGAGTGTCAAGAAGCTGAGCAATGGAAGCTACCCCACCGGGGTGATCCGTGTCTATGTCGGCAAGAAGAAGGCTGCGACTGTACGCATCTCAGCGGGCAAGAAGGGCAAGATCACCGTGACCGTGCCCAAGAGGTACACCAAGAAGAAGTCGATCAAGGTCAAGGCCGTCTACGTTCCCACGGACACCAAGAACGTCGCGGGCAAGACGTCCAAGGCCAAGAAGGTCAAGGCCAAGGCCTCGAAGCGAAAGTAGCGCCACGAGCTGGGTCCCGGATGCCTTCCGGGGCCCAGCTCGATGGCCGTCGGACCCCCACCACGACCCGGGAGACCTGCTATCATCATCTGACAGCGTTGTCAGGGAGCCATGGTGGCTTCCGGCAGCGAACCGCCTGCAATGCCCACGCCGATGTGGATGGAGACACTCTTGTCAGCCTCACGCCCCTTGTCTCGGTTGAGCGCGCCACGACGTGCGCTCACTCGTTTGTCCGTCGCGGCAGCACTCACGTCGTTGGCTTTCGGAGTGATCACCGCCGCCCCTGCGGCGCAGGCCGACACCGCTGTGCCCGCGGTCAACGCCAGCTGGCTCGACTACTACTTCAACAACAAGGGCATCGGCGGTAACGGCACGGGCGACGCACCCAACTTCGACACCGCGGGCAATGGCTTCCACCGGTCGAACTTGATCACCGGCGGGCTGCAGTTCGGTGCCGACGTCGCCCACCCCAACCCCAGCGACGCCTCGCTGACCTATCGCATGGGCGGCGACGTCGTGGGAGCCTACCCGGACAACATCGAGGCGCGCGGCCAGACCATCAACACCAAGCAGGCCCTCGGCTCCGGTGCCACCAGCTCCGCGACCAAGATCGCCCTGGTGGTCGCCAGCCGTAATGCCAGCGACATCACCAACAGCCCGCAGTACACCCTGAACTACTCGGACGGCACGAGCGAGTCGAAGGCCATGCCCAACGTGGACTGGTGCTCCAGCAGCGTGCCCGCCGGCCTGTCACGGGTGGCATCGCTTCAGCCCCGGTATGGCTCCTCCACGCCCTGCACCATCTTCATCACCGACGCCATCAGCCTGGGCGGAAAGAAGCTGGACTCGATCACCCTGCCCGATGAGTCGCGGATCCACCTCTTCGCGATCGCCTCCGATGAAAACACCTCGGCTGCGACGAGCCCGGTCACGGGAACCGTCTCGCTGCCTGCCACGTTGCGGGTGGGCGACCGGCTGACCACGCCGAGCCCGAGCTGGACGAGCACCGCGACCCCCGATTCCGTCACGGCGTTCTGGGCCCTGGACGGCGTCATCCAGACGAACAGTCTCTCGAGCGCCTTCTTCATCCCGTCCAGCTGGCAGGGGAAGACCGTGCAGTACATCGTGCTCCCGCATCGGCAGGGTTATCGAGCCAGCCCCGCCATCGCCTCGGCAGCGGTGAGCGTGCAGGCCAGCAGTCTCACCGTGGTGCAGGCACCGTCGATCGCGGGCCTCGCGAGGGTCGCCGACACCCTCGTGGTCAACCCCGGCAGCTACGCCACCTCTCTCGAGTCGCCGACCTCCGTGGCGGTGACGGCGATCAGCTGGAAGGCCAATGGCCAGGCCATCGCCGGGGCGACCGGCACCACCTTCATTCCCTCGGCAGCCCAGGTCGGTGCCACGATCACCGCCGACGTCACCGTGAGCAAGACCGGCTACCCCTCCATCACCGTGACCAGTGCTCCTACTCAGGCCGTGCTGGCGGCGGATGCCAACCCGTTCCCGGCCGATCCCACAAACCCGGTACAACCGGCACCGCAAGTGGCGATCAAGGCTCCGATCAGCACCTCGGGTAGCCTGCGGGTGGGCACGACGCTCAGCGCCAAGGCGGGGAGCTTCCTGCCCGCGTCCGCCGGAGTCTCCTACCAGTGGGTCCGCGGCGCGGTCCGCATCCCCGGAGCCACCCGCTCGACGTACATCCTGACGCCTCGTGACCTCGGCGCCATCGTCTCCGTCCAGGTCACGGCGACCGCCAGCGGATATCAGCCCACCGTCCAGCTGCGCAGCCTCGGCGAGGTGGCCTCTGGTGCGATCAGCGTGAAGAAGCCGGTCCTTCTGGTCGGCAAGAAGAAGGTCACCGGCAAGACCCGCCTGACCGTCGGGAAGAAGGTCAAGGCGAAGGCCGCGCGGGCAACCGTTCCCGGGTCCACCGCCACAGTGACCTATCAGTGGTACGCCAACGGCAAGAAGGTCTCCGGCAAAGCCGGAAAGCGAGCCACCCTCAAGGTCTCCAAGAAGCTCCAGGGCAAGCGACTGAAGGTGAAGGCCACGTACCGCTCCACGGGCTACGCCGCCAAGACCGTCACCTCCACGACGACCGCGAAGGTGGGTCGCTGACCATGACCCGCACCCCGACCGCCCGCTCTCACTCAGCACATCGCGCAGGGAGTCTCCCCATGTCGAAGGCCCGACCGTCCGTTCCCCGCCGCCGCGTCGGCTCGCTCATCGCGGCGCTGGCCGTCGGGTCCCTGGCGGCCGGGTTGACCGCCGCGCCGTCCGCATCCGCGGCTGTGACCTACGTGTCGGACCCCGCCTCCTACGTCAACACCCTCGCGGGTACCGCCAGCGGCGGCAGCTCCGTCGGCTCGATCAACAACTTCCCCGGTGCCGCCGCACCCTTCGGCATGATGCAGTTCTCACCGGACATCCCCGGCAATGGCGCTGGCTACTACTACAACTCCGGCACCTCGGACCTCAAGGGATTCAGCCTCAACCATGCGTCCCAGGGCTGCGGTGCCTTCGGCGACGTCCCGATCCTCCCCACGACCGTCGATCCCACGACGGGCACGCCCTGGACCAAACTCAACACCTTCGATCATTCGGATGAGGAAGGCCAGCCCGGGTATTACCGGCTCACGTCGAAGGACAACGCGGGAAAGTCGATCACGACCGAGCTCACCGCCACGACCCGCTCAGGCATCGCAGAGTTCACCTTCCCGGCGGGCACGACTCCCGCTGTCACTTTCCGCACCGGGGTCTCGAACGGCACCACGGTCAAGGGCGCGGTCAATGTCAACCCGACCAATGGCACCGTCACGGGCTGGACCGTCAACTCCAAATTCTGCGGGCAGAACAACCAGTACCGGGTGTATTTCACGGCCAAGTTCGAACAGGCCTTCACCCAGTACGGAGCCTGGAACGAGTCGACGTCAGCGATCACGAACAAGACGGTGGGAACCGACACCACCGACGCTGAGGTGGCAAACGTCGCCAAGCCCGGCGGCTACGTCCGCTTCGCCCCGACCACAGGGGCCACCACGATCCGCATGAAGATCTCGATGTCCTACGTCAAGACCGGCGACCTGGCCCTCGGACAGACCGACCCCACCAGCAGCAATCACGGCGGCTCGTCACTCAACCTCGCCACCGAGATCCCCACGAACGACTACAAGGCGGGCACCACAACGCCCTTCTCCGGCTACGAGGACGCCTTCGACTCCATCCGGGCGCAGACCAAGGCGCAGTGGAACAGCGAACTGAGCAAGATCAAGATCGCCGCCTCGGCGTCTGAGCGAGACATCAAGACCTTCTACCACTCTCTCTACCGGTCGTATCTGCACCCGAACGTCTTCGAGGACGTTGACGGAAAGTATGTCGGGTTCGAGAAGTTCCAGTTCCTCGCTCCCGGAGCCACCGGCAGTGAGACACTGCCGACGGTCCACGACCTGGCCGCCTCGAACGAGGAATACGGCCTGAGCCAGGAACACGTCTATGCCAACTTCTCGGATTGGGATACCTATCGATCCTGGGCGCCCTTGATCAGCACGCTCGCGCCCAAGGTGGCGAGCGACATCGCGCAGACGTATGTGCTGGATGCCGATCAGTCCGGGCAGTTCCCCCGCTGGGCCATGGCCAACTCGTCCACGGACCAGATGTCCGGCGACAATGCCTCGGCGCAGATCTCGCAGTTCCACGCGTTCGGAGCCTCGGACTTCGACACGTCCAAGGCGCTGTACTACATGCATGAGACAGCCCTGGGGGACACGGCCGGAACATACACGGGCGGCCAGAACACCGACCAGATCAACCGTCCGGCTGCCAGCGACTACAGTGCGCGCAAGTATGCCGCACAGCTCCCCGAGCACCAGACCGATCACGCCGTGACGGGTGCCTCCGTGACCCAGGAGTGGTCCATCGACGACTTCGCCATCAGCCAGTTCGCCAGTTCGCTGACGAGCCAGGAGGTCGCCGCTGCAGACGTCCCGGCCAACGTGGCGGACCTGTTCGCCGACCGGACCAATTATTGGCAGAATCTCTTCAACCCGCTGACCATGTGCCTCTCGCCCCGGGACTACGACGGGCGCTTCCCGGTGGGTTCCGACTGCAACTCCACCCCCACGGACTTCGGCTACCGCGGAAAGGTGACCGGATTCGGCCAGGTCGGCTTCGATGAGGCAAGCTCGGAGCAGTACCTGTGGATGACTCCGCAGAACATCCAGGGCCTGATCACCACGCTCGGCGGCCGCGAGGCGGCCGCAGAGCGTCTCGACGAGTTCATGACCGGTGGCTACAACGTCGGGGCGAACGACCCCCGGATGTGGATCGGCAACGAGCCGAGCTTCGCCACCCCGTGGGTCTACAACTACCTGGGCCGGCCATGGCGCACGCAGGAAGTCGTCGAGCAGATCCGCACCACGCTGTTCGGCTACCAGCCCAGCGGTGCCGAGCCGGGCAACGACGACCTCGGGGCGCAATCCTCCTGGTACGTGTGGGCCGCACTCGGCGTCTACCCGGCGACCCCGGGCACCGACACCCTGACCGTGAACTCTCCCACCTTCGAACACGCTCAGATCGAGCTGGGCAACGGTAAGACCCTCACGATCAACGCCCCCGGAGCGACGTCCAAGCGCTACGTCGGCGGGCTGTCGGTCAACGGTGTCGCACAGAGCTCCACGGCACTGTCCGACGGCTGGCGGACGCAGGACACCACGCTGGACTTCACGATGTCTTCGTCCGCTACGACCTGGGGCACCGGCACCGATGACGCCCCGCCGTCCTACGACACCGGTAGCAACCCCGTCGTCGGCTACGCCGATCCCGTCACGGCCACCCCCGGGTCGACGGCGAATGCGCAGTTCGCGGTGCAGCGCATCGGCTCCGAGGCCGCGTCCTACCGCCTGAACACCACGAGCGCACCTGCCGGGCTTGCCGTCAAGCTCACTGGCGACGGCGCCTTCGACTCAACCGGGCACGCCACCGATACCGTGGCGATCACGGTGGGTTCATCGGTCAAGGACGGCGACTACCTGGTTCCGGTCACGGTTGTCACCTCAGACGGCGAGACGCAAGCCAGCACGCTCACCGTTCGAGTAGCAGCTTCCGGCGGTTTCCTGGCCGCTACGTCGATCCAGTCCATCTCCAAGCAGGCGGCGAACCACGTCGCGTTCGACAGCTACAACGGCTTCGTCCGCAATCTCGTGGACACCGCCGGAATTGCACAGGGCAGCAGTGCTGACCTCGGAGCGGTTTCAGGCAACTCAGC
>JAATES010000187.1 GCA_015655615.1 Actinomycetales bacterium | reverse complement strand
GGGGTCGATTGCTGCCTTGCCTGCCCAGGCCCAGGCCGAGACCGCACCCGCCACGTCCTATCCGGCCTCCACGTCGACCGACTACATCGGAGCGAAGTTCGACGGCATCACCCCGGGTGACCACGTCTTCGATGTGGTCACCGCCGAGCGGCTCTCCAAGGACGTCCTGGGGGTCGACGGCAAGTCGATCGTACTGCTGGGAAGCCCCAAGAACCCCACCACCAAGGCCACGCTGCGGTACATCAACGACACCGCGAAGAGCTGGGGCATCAAGAAGATCTACTTCTTCGATCCGAACCTGGGTGGTGAGCTGGGAGCCGACATCACCGATTCCGCCAACGGCGCGCCATATCAGGACGCCTCCACCGGAATCTGGGTCAACCTCAAGAAGTTCGTGAGCACTGGCGTCGACAACGCTCAGGGAGCCCACCTGAAGTACATCGACCCGGCGTACACCTCCGCCGCCACGTACCTCTTCGTCTATGACCGGAAGGCCGGCGGCACGACCATCGTCGACAGCGCTTCGACGGTGCTGTCCGATCTGCTGGTCACGGACCCGACCGTTGTCTCCGACGACACGAAGATCGCGGCGTTCAAGAACGGCGTCTCCCAGGTGTTCACCAACGCCGGCTGGACCAGCGGTAACACGACAGAGACGCGATTCGACCAGTTCCACTTCTTCACGCATGTGTGGACCTCGGCGAAACCTGTTGTGGAGACGTATGCGCCGACCGCAGACGAGTTCACCCTCCAGTCCGTCACCGTCCCGGAGCTGATCAACATCCTGGACACACCAGGGACGCACAACGTGTTTGTGAGCGGGTCGTGGTGCCCGGATTCGCGAAACCTGGTGAGCTACGTCGCGGAGAACGCCAACAAGACCAACGAGCCGGTCTACGTCTTCGACTTCCGAGCGAACGCGGCGGGCTTCAGCTACCTCGCGACCGAGGAGGCCACCTACACCGGTCTCGCCTTCTTGGGCGCCGCGCTGATCGACCGCCTGGCGCCATTCAACTCGGGTACGGTCAACGTCACCGCGAAATACCACCCGGGCGGGGACCGCAATGCCGACCTCGTGACGGGATCCAACCGGAACTTCCGCTCGCCGTTCCTGGCGAAGTACGTCAAGACCAACAGCGACGCCAAGGGAACCGTGGCCAGCGAATGGGTGCATCAGACCCAGGCATGGGAGGCGCCGTTCAAGGCGGCCACAGGGTATGAGGCGGGCCAGGTGCCCGGGGCCCTGCTGGATTACGAGGTGAGCAGCGGTGGGACCAACCAGCTGCAGAACGCCAAGGGGAGGGCTTCTCTGGCGGACTTCTTCGGATTGCCGTCCGTGCACAGCTTGAGCGGTTACAGCCCTGCGACGACAGTGAGCACGGTGGTCAACAAGGACGACAGCGGCTGCGGCGATGAGAACGATCCGCTGAACGACCTGGGTCAGGCGACCTTGCTTCCCAACAACGGTACCGACGCCTATGACGTGAGCAATTACACCATCAAGATCGACTTCGACCCGGCTAAGATCAACGGTCTCGACTCCATCAAGGGCGAGACGACCGTGTCTGCCGTGGCCAAGGCGAACCTCAGCCGCATCGAGCTGGACTTCCGGGCGTTGGCGGTGGACGAGCCCTCGGTGCTGGTGAAGAACGTGACCAGCAACGAGGCCGTGGGGATCAGCAGCATCGACCAGGTGAACGTCGATGAGGAAGACGAGCAGAAGCTGGTCATCTACCTTCAGACGTCCATTGCCAAGGACCAGGAATTCTCGGTGTACGTGCCGTACACCACCGGCGCCCTGGACAACTTCGTCGGTAGCGGGAAGTCCTCGCAGGGCTTCTTCAAGACCGTCGACAACAAGGGGATCGTGGCCATTGGCGAGCCGCTCGGGTCCACCTACTGGTTCCCGAACAACAACACGCCGGCCGATGGCGCGACCTACGACATCACCCTGACCAGCCCCAGCGGCTACACCGGGATCAGTTCGGGCAAGCGGGTGTCCCAAACGGCGACCAAGGCGGAGTGGAAGGTCAGCCAGGACACGGCTCCGTATCAGATCTTCGCGGCCATCGGCAGCGGATACACGACGATCGGCGGCAATGGCACCAACGAGATCACGCTGACCGACGGCAGGACCGTGCCGTACTACAACTACGTGAACACCGGTATCTACGCGTCGAATGCCTCCCGGGCCAGGGACAAGGCCGACACCTTCACCCACGAGCTGCCGCTGTACATCCGGGCACTCGAGAACATCGCTGGCCCCTACCCCGGTGAGGCCGTGGGCTTCGTGTTCGACAATGTGGGAGACGGCCACGGTGCCTCCGCCACTTTCGGCGCGGTCGAGACAAAGGACCGTCCGTACTTCACCTCCGCCACCATCACCAGTGAGCGCACTTTCGTCCACGAGTACGCCCACCAGTGGTACGGCGACGCCGTACGGATCGACGGCTGGGACAACCTGTGGCTCAACGAGGGGTTCGCCACCTATGTGACCGACCTCTACTACGAGCAGCAGCCGGACAGCACCTACCAGGCCGTGACCAAGTACAAGAACGTCTACGACGCCACGGCGGCAAGCAACGAGTGGTGGACGTACGCCCCAGCGACGATCGAGAAGGAGAGTGACCTCTTCGGTGGCGCCTCGGCCGCCTACAACCGCGGTGCAGTCGCCCTGGCGACCTTGCGGGTGCTGGTCGGGGACGCGAAGTTCTTGACCATCCTGAAGGAGTGGCCGCAGCAGTTCAAGGGCAAGGCCGCCACGACCGGGGACTTCGTCGGATTCGCCGAGCAGACGGCGAATGTCGACCTGACGGGCTGGGCGAACGACTGGCTGTACGGCCAGGCTAAGCCTGCCGCCTGGCCGTCCGCACCACTGCTGGAGAACGGCACCACCGCGACCCCTGTCGTCGAGCTCGACGGTGGCAGTGCGGTGAGCTTCGGAGCGCTCAAGGTGGGCGCTCCGGTCGGAACGCTGCCGACCCCGACGAAGGCCGGGTCCACCTTCGCGGGCTGGTTCGTGGACGGACAGCAGATCACCTCGTCCTTCGTGGTGCCGGGATCGGCGTTCACCCTGGTGGCGAAGTGGACCGTCGTGACGGGGCCGGGGAACGAGACTCCCCAGCCGGTCGCGCTGGACTCGTCCACTCAGGCGGCGCGAGCCGTGATCGCGCCGATCAAGAATCAGGTCTATGCGGGCAAGGCGATCGCTCCGGCGGTCAAGGTCACGCTCGGCGGCACCACACTGAAAGCCGGGACCGACTTCACCGTCGGCTATGCGGCGAATGCCAAGATCGGCAAGGCCACGGTGACCGTGACCGGACGGGGCGGCTACACCGGCAAGATCGCCAGCTCCTTCAAGATCCTTCCGGCCAAGGTGACCATCAAGGCGGTGAAGGCCGGAAAGAAGAAGGTCACGGTGCGCTGGGCGAAGGTACCCGGCTCCGCCAAGTATCAGGTCCGGTACCAGGTCAAGGGTTCGAGCCGCTGGAAGACCATCACGGTCGGCTCAGGCACGTCGCGCAAGGCGGTGACCAAGCTCAAGGCCGGCAAGAAGTACAAGGTCCAGGTGCGAGCGTATGGCACCGCGGCGAAGACCAAGTACTACGGGGCGTGGTCGACGGCGAAGACCGCCAAGGCCAAGAGGTAGCGAAGGCCGTCAGGTGACGGCGTCGCCGGCGTGACACGGGTCGCAGGTCCACCCTCCCCAGGGGTGGGCCTGCGACCTTCGTCTGTGACCGGGTACCGGGGCGAGACCGCGATACCCTGGTGATCACGGGTGCGACGGACCCTTGATCACCGCCTGCTAGCATGTCTTCCATGACCGCGTCGCTGTCGACCACCCGTGCGTGGTGGCCCGCCTGCTAGGCGGCTGCGTGTCTCAGATGTGACCCGAGCGACCGCCCTCACCGGTGGTCGTTTGTCATGTCTGCACCGGGAGGACGATCCCAACTGGAAGGACCCTCCGACGTGAACATCGACGCCACGAGCTCGTCATCGCCGACGGGCTCACGGGGAGCATCGGATCCGACTGCCTCGGCGGACTCGGCCCGCGCCCCGGACCTGCTGGCTGAGGTACTCGGCGACAACCCGCCTGCGGCCTTCGCCCTCCTGGCCCGAGCCGGTCGCGGAACCCTCGAGGTGCTTGCCGGCGATGTGGTCGACGTCGACCGGCTTGCCGACATCCCGTTGACGGACGCCTCGGGTGCGCCTCAGGAGGTCCTGGCATTGGTGCCCTTCCGCCAGGTCGCGGAGCGTGGGTACGACCATCACGACGACGGTGCTCCGTTGCGGTGCCTGGTGGTGCGCCGCCGTGACGAGCTCCCCTTGTCGGCGGTCGTGGACCGTCTGCCTGAGGTGCTGCCGCCCGTGACCGGGCAGGGCTTCGACGTCAGCGACGCCGACTACATCGAGACCGTGCGCACCGTCATCCGGGACGAGATCGGCCGTGGCCAGGGTGCCAACTTCGTGATCCGCCGGGACTACCTGGCGCACGCGGACGCCTCCGGTCCCCGGCTGGCCACGGCGCTGCTGCGCCGGCTCCTCGAGACCGAGAGCGGGGCGTACTGGACCTTCGCCGTCGTGACGCCGGGGGTCACGCTGGTCGGGGCCTCGCCGGAACGACACGTGTCTGTCAAAGGTGGCCTCGCCACCATGAACCCGATCTCCGGAACGTTCCGCCACCCGGCGGGTGGCGTCGATCCGGTGGAGTTCGGCACGTTCCTCATGGACACCAAAGAGGTGGAAGAGCTCTTCATGGTCGTCGACGAGGAACTGAAGATGATGAGCGCGGTGTGCACCGAGGGCGG
>JAATES010000146.1 GCA_015655615.1 Actinomycetales bacterium | reverse complement strand
TGTATGACGACCCGGCCATCGTCGTCGATGTCCACCAATGCGGTCCTGTGCATCGTGTCGAAGATGACGCTCTCTGTCTCAGGATGTCCGACGGCCTCGATGCCGAGACTCATGGGAAAGGGGCCGAGGACGGCGAGTTGCATCAATATCTCCGCCTGACCTGGTGGCAAGGCCGGGATCACTTCCGTGGACACCTGAGCGGCGATGTCGCTGATGACCAACTCGGTGAACCGTTCCGGAGACGCCCCCGCATGCCAGCGCATCACTTGCACTGCGGCAGGCCAGCCTGCGCTCATCGCCGCGAGGCGCTTGCTGTCCGCGCCGAACTCTGGCTCGATGACCGACATCACTTCCGCAGTGGTGAGACGAAGGTCACGGGCGGAAACCGTGGTGCCGAAACCGCTCAGGCGCCAGCGCTGCAGGGGCCATTCCGGCTGCACGCGGCCCGCGACGACGAAACGGCGGGAGGCGGAGCCGACATGGCCGATCAGGAGACCGAGCTCCCTGATCTGCAGCGGCGTCAACTCGTGCAGGTCGTCAATGAAGATGCGGTAGGACGTGTCGATCGCGATCAGCAGGTCCGACAGTCCATGGAGGAAGTCCTCACCGAAGGTGCTTCCGTCCGCCAGTACCAGGTCAGCCAGCGTCTTAGCTACGATCGGGTCAGCACCGAGCTCCACCGCAGCTCCCAGAAGCGCCGGCGCGCTGTTCAGTACGTTTGCCGGCGCCAGAAGGCCACCCGGCCCCACCAGAACTGTTCGGGCCTCAGCGCGTGCGCGCCATGCCTGCACGACGGTGGACTTGCCGTAACCTGCCGGCGCAACCACCACCGCCAGTGGAGTCGGAGGATCAAGCTCCACGAGCCTCGCTGGCGGACCGACGGCGCTGTAGGGAACCGTCCACTCCTTTGCTCACGGGGCGGATCGATGATCCTGTCCCTCACTCTAGGCCGCGAAGGGTCGGTCACGCACGACTGCCGCGAGCAGCAAGCTGTTCGTCTGCGCAACAGCCCAGCGGACTTAGCGAAAGGCCGTGACAAAGACGCCGGGGGCCCTCCTGCGAAAAGGAGGACCCCCGGCGGTCGATCACGCCGTAGTCGTCACTTCTTCTTGACCTTCGCACTGTCCGTCGCCGACCACGCACCGAAGTACTTGACCTTCGTCACGGTCTGGTAGGCGCGAACCTGCACCTGGTACCGCTTGCCCGCCTTGAGCCGAGTCAGCGATGCCTTCGTCGACTTGCCTGCAACGGCGGCCGTCTTCCACGTGCCCGAACCCGCCACCCGGTAGCGAACCTGATACCTCGTGGTGTTCGCCAGCTTCTTCCACGTGACCGAGATCCTCTTCTTGCCGGCCTTGACCGAGCGGATCGAGACCTTCTTGGGGACGATCGTGAACGATCCGGTCACCGAGTCCTTGTACAGGCCCTTGCCGGTGACGGTCACCGTGGCCCGGCCCACGGACGTGTTCGACCGGTAGGACACCGTGTAATCGGTGCCCGCCTTGAGAGTCTTGGCCTTGAAGGTCACCGTGACCACCGGGCGGATCTGCTTGCCGGTGGCGACCTTGTCCGTGATCTTCGCGATGACGGCGCGGCCCGCCGACGAGTTCAGAGACGCCCGCTCGTCCTTGACGACCGGCACGGCCGTCCAGTGCGCGACCAGAGTGACGGCGGTCGCGGGAACCACGAACGACTCGTCGATCTTGCTGCCTCCGGCGAACCAGCCCCCGAACGTGTAGCCCTCGCGTGATGGCGTCGGCAGGGTCCCGATGGCCGTGCCGACGGGCACGGTCGCGCTCGGCACCGCGTTGCCGCCCGCCGAGTCGAAGGTCACGGTCACCGCGGTCGGATCCGCCTCGGGGAGCTGCGTCGTCGGGAATGAACGCGGCTTGTACTGCTCGTAGAGGTAGTTCTGGAGCAGTGCGTCGAGCTGGACCGGGTCCTTGGTCGAGACGGCCTTGACGGTGGAGACGAAGTCCGCCGTGGTCGCGGACGTGCCGGCTCGCTGGCTCGCCCAGGTCTTGATGATCTGGAAGAACTGGTCGTCTCCGACGCCCGCACGCAGTGCCGCGAGGGCGTAGCTGCCACGTCCGTAGGTCACGTCGCCGAAGAGGTTGACGGCGTTGAGCGGTTGTGCCGGGGCGATCTGCCAGTAGTCGGAGTCGTTGTTCTCCCGGAACCACTGGGCGTACCAGTCGTTGGTCGTCTCGGCGCTGTTGTCGTGGTCCTCGAACCAGATGTTCGACAGGAAGGACGCGAAGCCCTCGTTGAGCCACAGGTCCTCCCACGAGCCGATGGTGACAGAGTCGCCGAACCACTGGTGCAGTTGCTCGTGGACGAACGTGGATGTGCTCGGGATCCCGCTGTAATACGGGCGGCCGACGGTCTCGAGGCTATAGCCCACGGAGTTCTCGGCGTCCGCGAGCTGCTCGAACACGAAGCCGGCCGTCTTGCCCGGGTACTTGCCGAAGTGGCCCTCGGCCCAGTTGATGTACGACTGCAGGTCCTTGGCGAACCAGTAGGCCTTGCGCTGGTTGAGGTTGCTCGCGTTGTACAGCGTGCGGTCGACGTAGCTCCAAGAGGGGATCGTGCTGCCGTCGAGCAGCGTGATCGTCTGGGCGAATTCGAGGTAGTTTCCGAAGGACGCCGTCACGAGGTACGGAATAGTGGGATCGGTCTGCTCCCACACGCGCGTCACGTCGGTGCCGTGCGCCGTCCTCGAGCTGAGTGTCCCCACGCTCACGCCGGTGAGGTTCTCCGGCGCAGTCAGGGAGATCGTGTAGCTCGCACGGTCGGTCGTGTTGTTGTTCGCCGGGAACCAGAACGTCGATCCGTTGGGCTCGCCCAACGCCGTGGCTCCGGTGCTGTTCACGCTCGGCACGAAGCACTGCGTGGACGAGTCGCCGAAGCGATAGGTACCCGTGGGCACCCAGTACGTGACCTCGACGGTGAACTCGGAGCCGGAGGCGACCGCGGCCTCGGGCTTGACGGTCAGTTTGTGGGTGTCAGTCGTCGCATCGTTGAGGTACGTGACCGACGAGGTCACGTCCGTCCCGTTCACAGCGACCTTGCTCACGTTCGTCTTGCCGCTGCCCAGGTCGATCACCCGGAAGTCGAAGGCGACCTCCGAGAGCGCGGCGGTCGCCTTGGCCGTGATCGTGGTCGTGGCGTGGAGGTTGCTGCGCAGGGACGCGGGAACGGCGTCCAGGCCTTCCTTGTACGCCGCCTTGATGTCATAGCTCTGCACGTCATAGCCGGCGTTGCCGTTCTGGCCCAGGATGGGGTTCTCGGTGTTCAGTTCGATGACCTTGTCGCTCTCGCCGCAGCCGCCGGACGGATCGGGCACCGAGTCGACCGCGGGGCGGGCGCCGGGCTCGGAAGCCCACGGGTCCGAGGCGGCGCGGTTGGCTGCGATCCCGTCATAGAACGTGAAGAGACCCGGCAGGGCGAGCGTGGCGCTCACCGCACCGTTGCCCTCGGTGTCGTCGACATCGGGGTTGACCGGGCGGCCGAGTTGCTTCTCGTAGTAGCCCGGGTCGTTGAGGTAGTCACGAACGTTGTTCTTGGTGTACCAGGCGTACGCGTAGAGCTCGTTCTTGAGCGGCTTGTAGCCGATCCACTCGCTGACCACCGGTGCGGCCGTTCCGTCCGCGGCCTTGTTGTCCTTGTTGTATTCGAGCAGGAACGGCACGCCGATGTTCTTCGCCGACAGCTTGGCGCTGGCGGGCAGGGTCGTGTCGCCGTTCGGGTAGTAGAGGTAGTGGTTGATGGCCGGCTCGAGGTCGAGGTTCGAGAGCCGCTCCAGGATGGCACCGTAGAGGTGACTGCCCTCGAGCGTGCTGCCGCCGTCCGGCTGCACCCCCACGTCGGGGTCGGACGACTTGAAGATCGTCTTGAGGGTACTGCCGGATGTGGCACCGTCCAGCCGCAGGTCGAACTGGTAGACCTTCCGGATGCCGGCGTTCTTTGCCGCCGTGTTCGCGATGTTGTCCGTGGGACTGGTGTACGGGCACCAGGTCCCACCGAAGAAGATCGCGAAGTCGCCCTCGGAGTCCAGGATGTGGAGCAACTCGGGGTAGGTCACGGTCTGGATCGAGAAGTTCTCACGGGCCGTGTCCGGGATACGGACCTTCTCGAATGCGCTCTGCGTGCCGATGACCCCGTTGATGCGCGTCTTGAAGTAGTCGAAGAACGGGTAGGTCGTGACGTCGGCCGTCTGCGTCGTCGCATCGACCCCGGCCGCTTCGAAGGCCTGCGCGATCTCCTGCTTGTAGGATGCCGCCTGCGTCGGGCCGAACGAGTTGGCCTCGGAGAGCACCCCGCCGACGATCGGAGCGCTCACCGTGGCGCCACTCGAGTCGACGACGGTCCGGTCCTTGTTGTAGATGAAGAAGTACGTGTCGCTCGATGTGTAGTCCGGGTCGATGTTCTTCAGACGGGTCTTGATTCCGAGTGTTCCCGACCAGAGGGCCTGGAAGTTCGCGGGGACCGCAGCGTCTGTGCTCGTGATGTCGAGCTTGTCGCCGTCGAGCTTCGGGTCGAAGTGGTAGACCTTGTCGACCTTGTATTCCTCCGCGACGTCGTTGATCAGCCCCACTGCGGCCGTGGAGCTCAGGTTCTCTGGCCCGCCGAACACGAAGGCGTAGTTCCCGCTCGAGCTGTAGGCCGGGTCGGTGTTGGCGGAGCTGGAGTTCGTCGCCGTATAGCCGAGCAAGAAGCTCAGCCGTTCGATCGTGACGTTCTCCAGCGAGTGACCCGCAGGCAGGCCGTAGGAGTCGGCGAGGTAGTCGACCTCGGTCGCGACCGGCTGTGCCGGGTCCGCGGCAGGCGCAGCCTCAGCCTGGGCCTGGCTGGGTGAGGCAGCGAGGTACGCAACGGCGAGGGCGAGCGTCACCGACAATCCCGCTGCTCGCGTGCGCCACCCTCCTCCACGGCGATAGTCCAGGGTGCTATTAGAACTGTCTGTCATGATGACCTCATCATCCAATCGGGTGATATGCCGCGGGGCCGGATTCCTGGCAGGGACGGCCCCGCGGCCACGGGTGTGTCCGGGATGCTCACTGAT
>JAATES010000336.1 GCA_015655615.1 Actinomycetales bacterium | reverse complement strand
GTTCTCGCTCGGGATGGGCCAACGGCTCGGGATTGCGGCAGCGCTTCTCGGGAAGCCGCCCATCGTCATGCTCGATGAGCCGCTCAACGGCCTCGACCCCGATGGCGTCGTCTGGGTGCGGCAGCTGATGAAAGGGCTAGCCGCCGACGGATGCACGGTCTTCTTCTCGAGTCACCTCATGAGCGAGCTGGCGCTCGTCGCCGACCGTCTCATCATCCTCGAACGCGGGAGGAAGCTGGCCGACACCACGCTCGCGCAGTTGATGGCCGATCATGCGCAGCGGCACGTCGTCGCCCGTGTCGATGACGACACCGAACGCCATATCCTGGTCACCGCACTCCGGCAGGACTTGCGGCACATCGACGTCGAGCGGGTCGGCACCGACCTGACCATCCGGAACGCGGATGCCGATGTCGTCGGCCGGTACGCCGCTCAGGCAGGAATCACGCTGTCGCAGCTGACCTCGCACAGCACCTCACTCGAAGACGTGTTCATGGCGATGACCGCCGGGCACACCGTGCAGCAGGGGAACAACGCATGAGCCTCACCCCCGCCGGGCGTCGCCGTTCGGACCTCCGCCAGCTACGCCGCGCCATCGCAAACGAGTGGCGCAAGCTCTGGTCCGTCAGGGCGACCGCACTGACGTTGATGGCGCTCCCGGTCGTCGCGCTGTTGTTCTCCTGGATGTTCAGCGATGGCGGCGGACGGACGTACAGCACCCTCACGGCCGCCGAACAAGCGGCATTCGATCCCACCGCGATCAGTCTCCAGAGCCATCTCATGGCGCAGATGGTCGTCGGCATCCTGGGAGTCCTGGTCATCACCGCGGAGTACAGCACCGGCATGATCGGCAGCACAGCGATCGCGGTCCCCCGGCGAGGAGTCCTCTTCCTCGCGAAAGTGCTCGTCACCTTCGCGGTGTCCCTGGCTGCCGGGACCGTCACCGCCCTGACGTCGTTCCTCCTCGGACAAGCGGTCATCGGAGGTGATGACGCCCCGACGTCAAGCATCACTGAGCCCGCGGTGATCCGTGCTGTCGTCGGGATGGGGGTCTATCTGGCGATCACGGCCGTCCTCGGGCTGGCGGTCGGCATGCTGACACGTTCCAGCGCCGGGGCTCTCGGGATCATCGTCGCGGCGATGCTCGTCTTCCCGGCTCTGTCTCAGAACCTCCCGGCGGCTGTGGCTGACGTCATCGCGAAGTTCTGGCCTAGCATCGCGGGCAGCCAGATCATGACGGTCGTTCCCGATCCAGCCGCGCTTGCGCCCCTTAGCGGCTTCGTGCTGTTCTACGTGACCGTGATCGTGACGACTCTCACCGCCTTCCTCGTCTTCCGGCGACGGGACATCTGAGGAGCGGGAATGTGAGGTCTCGACCGACCGCTCGATGCCACTGCGCTGCGCCTCGGGCGGTGGCTAGGGCGGCCATGCGACTATCGCATCAACGGTGTGTGACGCGCGGGGTCCCGTCGGCTGGTCTTCTCGATCGGGGAAGTGGCCCCTGGCCCGTCGTGCCCGCCGGCAGCGGGCGTTGATCGACTCGATTGTGTCGGTCGTGCAGAGCACTCGACGGAACTCGACGCTGTCATCGAGGAACGCCCGCTCACTCAGCCCACCTGTTGCGCCAGAGCCGAACCTCGCATCCTCCGCTGCGACGTGACTGTGCGCATTCCGAACCGGTCCCTCTGGCCTTGCTCTCCCCCGACCTCCTTGGACCGGTGAGGATCTCGATCATTGCAGTCGTGGTACTCGTCACCGCTGGCCGACAGAGGAGTGCGACGGTGACGGTCGCTGCCTCGCTGCTGAGGCTTACGCCGCTATCGGAGCGAGTGCCTGAGAGATGAGCTCTCGTGAGCGCTGCTGGAGGTCACGGTCGCTGATCATGTCCTGAACGATGATCTCGGTCGCACCCGAGGCGCGAACGAGTGGCTCGAGTTGCTGCCTCAGCGTCTCGGGGGTCCCTGAGATGTGTGACGGGATGGTCAGTCCCTCGACCGTGCTGGGGGCTGTCTTCTCTGCGACGCCGAGTTCTGATTCAGCTTGGCGGAGAGTGGGGATGGGGCGATCCTCTCCCCTGGCTCGCATCGCGCGGGCAGGCCAGGTGAGCCGGTGGGCTTGTTGCTCATCGTCTGCTGCAACGATATTGAGGGCGAGCATGGCCTGCGGCCGGCCCGTTCCGAAGGGCGTCGGGGCGAAGTTCTCTCGATAGGCCTGCAGCGCGTCGATGAATGGCGCAGGGTTGATCTGGGCGCCGAACGCGTAGCCGACGCCGAGCTTTCCCGCGAGTGCCGCAGCGTATCCGGAGGATCCGAGCACCCAGATCGATGGGGTGCTGTCCAGTCCATTGGTGAGCCGGATGGAGGCGAAGGGGTGTTGCACGGGGAAGGCGCCGTGAAGGTGTCCCACCACTTCGCGGAGGTAGTCGGAGAAGTCGTCGGGCGGTTCCGTGTTGCGGTGCCGCCGCATGGCGATGTCGATGATGGGGAAGGTCCCACTGGATCGTCCCAGTCCGAGATCGATGCGGCCGGGCGCAAGAGCTTCGAGAACGGCGAAGCGCTCACTGAGGCTGAACGCGCTGTGGTGTCGGGTGAGCGCGGCGCCGGATCCGAGGCGGATCCGAGACGTGCGCCCGGCCGCGGCAGCGATGAGCGGCACCGACTCCTGTGAGAGGTATCCGCGGGAACCGGGGTGCTCGGCGAACCAGAACCGCCGGTACCCGAACCTTTCGGCATCCTGTGCAGCGATGATCGCCGCACGAGAGGCCTCAGCCTTGTCAGAGCCTGGCGTGACCGTCCCCAGCTCGCAGATGGAGTAGTGCACCGTCTTTCTCCGATCTCGCTTCGTCATCACGCGTACGGGGACTAAATGGCGGGTAGCACCGCTTAGTCCCCGCTACGCTAGCACAAGGCAGCCAGAGGGTGATCGGAGGAGCCGGCTATGACAGTGACTCAGCGTGCGGATGCGCGCCGCAACTACGAACGCATCCTCGCAGTCGCGGAGGCCGAGGTCGCCAGACATGGGGCGGATGCTTCGCTGGAGAAGATTGCGCGCGTTGCGGGGGTCGGCTCCGCAACGGTGCGCCGGCATTTCCCGGGAAGGTTCGCACTGCTCGAGGCGGTGTCACGCGAACAGGTGAGCGCGCTCAGCACCTACGCCCGCTCACTGGTCGAGGCCCCGGACCCGCGTCGTGCGCTCCTTCTGTGGTTGCGCGAGGTTCTCGACTACTGCATCGCCGCCCGGGGTCTCGCCGCAGCGCTCGCCTACAACGGCGCAGAGAACGAATCACTGTATGAGAACTCCTGCGCGACCATCCTGGAAGATGCCGCAACGCCGCTTCTGAAACGGGCACAGAAGGCGGGCGTGGCGAAGGACGATGTGGAGGCGAGGGATCTGATCGCCCTCGTTCTCGGTTTCACCCTCGCGACCGAGGGGCAGTCGGACCGCGTAACCACAGCCCATCACCTGCTGCAGATCGCGACCGAAGGACTCTGATCCGTCCGCCCCCTCGATCCGTGCCGTCGCTACAGCGGGGCGGATCGAAGGGGGTGTAGATTCGTACTAAACGGTGGCCCACGCCACTTAAGGTCGAGGATTCGGAGAAATGCGCGTATGAGGTACTCAGTCGTCGAGCTCGCCCCCATGGCCGCCGGGCAAGGCAGGAGCGCCGCCGTGGAGCAGGCATTGCTCGCAGCCGAAGATGCAGAACGCACCGGATACCACCGGATCTGGTACGGGGAACACCCCGGAGCGCTCAGCTACGCCTCACACGACCCCGTTCCACTGATCGCCGCCGCCGCGGGGCGCACATCCACGATTCGGATCGGATCGGGAGCGGTGCTCCTGAACCACTACAGCCCGCTCAGCGTGGCCGAGCGATTCATGATGCTCGAGTCGCTCGCCCCGGGGCGAGTCGATCTGGGCGTGGGCCGCTCGACGGGAGGCCCGGTCGTCGATTACGCGCTCCGTCGCGATCGGCGCACTGAGCCGGTGAATGATTTCGAGGAACAGGTGCAAGAGCTCGTCGGCTTTGTGCACAATGCCTTCAGCTCCGACCATCCCTTCGCATCGATCGACCTGACGGCGGGAGTTCCTGGCAAGCCGGATATCTGGCTTCTCGGGTCTTCCGGCAACAGTGCCGGCCTCGCGGGTGGGCTGGGACTCGGGTACTCCTTCGGCGGCCACATCAACCCGGCCATGATCCACCCCGCGTTGCAGCGCTACCGTGACAGCTTCACCCCCACACCGTTCGGATCTGGAGCGCCCAGAGTCGTCCTCGGACTCAACATCGTCGCCGCTGACGACGAGAAGCTCGCCCACGAGCTCACCTGGCCAGCCCGAGCGCTCCGCGCTTTCGGGAAAGACCGGCCGATGCCCACCCTCGCTCAAGCTCGCACCGAGCTCGACATGGAGGACAAGAACCGGACCAGCCAGATCGACAACGGCATCATCCCCGCGCAGATCTCCGGCACCGTGACATCTCTGAGACAGCAGATCACACCGCTGGTCCGCGAATTCGACATCGACGAGATCGTGATCCAGGAGATGATCGTCGACATCGACCTCAGACAACGCTCCCGCGCCCTCATCGCAGATGCCCTCAGGGACATCTAGCCCATGCGCCGTGAGCTACGGACGCAGATCGAACTGGCCCACCGGACGGAGCGGAGGATCAGGGCCGAGTGTGTGAACGCACCCATCGACTGCATCGAGATCCTCTGCAATCGAGTGTGCCGGCGTTCGGCCCGGGCCTCCGGCCTTCTCTCGTCTGAAGATCGCTCTGCCAAGACGTCTAGAGTCCCCTGAGCCGGAGCAGGCGGCTGACGAATCCCGGTTTCCGATCTCCCATGCCCGTGAGACGGTCGTTGAGTGCGGGGGTGTGGGGAGGAAAGGCGTCTCTCACGTTCGCGGTGCTGAGCGTCACAGTCTGGCCCTTCCTCGTGGCACGCCGAGCTGGCATCCATCCGGTGACATGGAGATACCACCCCGCTTCCAAGCTCGCTATGGCGTCCGGCAAGTCCACCGAGATTTCGGTGTCACCGTCGTCGAGCCACGCGACCCCTGGTTCCAGCCGGGAGACCCGCACGACCCTGGCCGAGGGGTCCGCATTCCAGGTCGTGGCATTCCTCCATCGTCGCCCCAACTCCGCCTCGCGTCGCTCGCGCACATCCTGACGCCACCACCCGATGCAGAGGAATGCCAACAGCAGGCCGGTGACTCCCCACAGGAGGATCTGGAATGTGACCGAGTTCATGTGAGGCCTCTTCCCGGGTTCGTTGGATGGTGTGTCTTTCGGCGCGGGGCAATGCTGGCCAGCCCCGGTCAGTGCCCTTTCTGCCTTTCGATAGTAGGTGGTCGATCGGTTCGGTGCGAAGGGCGGGCTATCGGACCACAGCGGATCCTTGGCGGCTATGCAGTTCCTCGTTGGCCTCGATCACCGCTTGCAGGCGGCGTTCCAGTTCCCGAGTGAAGTCGGCCGGCGAGCTCGGCGAGCTCGGCGGATTCATGACCGTCTCCGTGATCGCCGGGCTGAGGATCGCAGTCAGTGTCAGCGCCACCGAGCCCAGGCGAAGTGCCTCCGAAAGCTCGCCTAGCAAGTGCGCTGTTTCGAGTGGGACGACCGCCTGGCGCGGTCGGGACTTGAAAGGTCGGTACAGGAACACTGCACCCTTGCCCACCCCAGCCTGTGCGGCGATCGGCCGGACCGGGTCCTTCGGCGGCAGTGCCGGGATGGAGTCCTTCTTCGCGCTGCTGCAGCGGAAGGTGGTGAACACCGACGTCGGGACTCCCGCCAGCGACTCCGCCTCGCTATTGTCTTCCCCGCATGGAGACGCGAACCAGCGCAGACATCGTCACAAGGTCATGGAATTTGAGCGCAGCGGCCGTGTTGGGGCAACGCCCACGGATGCGGACCGCGCGCCGATATCTCGCGCGGCAGAATCCCTTCGCGCTCGTAAGCTCGGCAGCCTCTGCTCGGACCCTTTCGAACGGGTGGCGGTGATACTCCACCGGTGCCCAGACGTGCTGCCCACTGGGGCTGGTGCAGGAAGAACAGTCCGAGCAGTGCCGTGCAGCACCGGACCTCACGGGCATGATCGCCACCGGTGGGCTGATCGTCGGGAACGATCTGACGGTGCCCTCGTTCGACACCCGCTTCGACTTCGGAATCGCTATTTTTCTTCGAGCCGCCACGATGGCGCCGGCTGCAGGGCGACCGCCTGGGCGCGCTGCTGGGCGAGCTGCCGTCGCCGCCGGGCGTGGTGCTGCTCGGCGCCGACGGAACCCGCGTGGTCGTGCGTTCGATCGGCACCGCGCCGAAGCTCGAGGCCTTCCTGGAGGTGAACGACACTACGGTGCGTATCGACGGTGCGTACCGACGCGCTGGGGATCAAGGCGCTGGGCCGATTGTTCTCGGCGCCGCGCGCCGCGCCGAGCATTCCTATCGCACCTTCTTGGTTGCCTTCGACATTTTCGACACGGTGGTGTAGCCCGGTAGGGAAATGGTCACCCGGACCTTGATCTTCTTGCCCTTCGCCTTCGTCGAGAGCTTGTACGTGGCCTTCGTCGCGCCTTTGATCGCCTTCTTTCCCCGGTACCACTGGTATTTCACCAAGGCTCTAGCCGGAGTTGAGTGGGTCAATCTTGCCTTCAGCCGATGCCCCACTCTCAGCTTCCCTTTGACATTGAAATTCGGCGACGAGAACAAACCCTTCGATACCGGGGCAGTGACAGCCGAGACCCGCGACACGCTTGAGTAGCCCGCTTTAAGGCCGGTTACCTTAACCACTAGCCTCCTTCCCTCGTCGGCAACTACCGGAGTGTAGGCGGAGCCAGTGGCACCCTTGATCGTTGCTCCGTCACGGAACCACTGATATGCGAACTTCACCGGAGACGGCCTCCACCCACCCGCAGAGACGGTCAACTTGGTTCCGACTCGCGGTCTCCCCGCGATCACCGGCACTGTAGCTCTCACCGGGGAGGGGCACACCAGTGGCGTTTCGTCCACAACTATCGAACTGTACGTTGTGGTACGAATGCAGTCACCACCCGAGAACAAGAAATATGACCCCGAGCTGAAGCCCTTGATGACTGTCCCATCAATGGGTTTGGTACGAATGTGGCTCCATTTTCCTGTGCGACCGGAATTTGCCAATGCAATCTTGTCTATGAACGTGATCGCACGATTCTTTAGCAAGACGGCCTTTGCTGCCGCAGTAGTCACCTGCAACGCGGCCCCGCCAGCGAAAATGTAGACATCGGGTCGAGTATTTACCACTGTTCCGTCGCGAGGGTACTGACGAGCGTGACTCCACTTTCCTGCACTCCCAGCGTTCGTAATCGCAGCGCGGTCGACCCTCACAGGTGTTCCCGAAGGAACGTTGGCCCAACTCGAAACATATAACGGAGCACCAACTGCAAAGACGAACACAAACCCATCGGTGTCATCCACATAAGTCCCAGC
>JAATES010000042.1 GCA_015655615.1 Actinomycetales bacterium | reverse complement strand
GGTGATCCGGTGTGCTTCGCCCCCGTGCGCCGAAGGCCCATAGGGATGACGGCGGTGGACCCGCGAGGGGCGCCCGTCTTTCACCCGGTCAGTCTATGGCGCTCAGTCTATGGCGCTGGTCGCCGCGGCATCGGCCTACGAGCGGTGAGGCACCTTCCGTTCCGAGACCGCTGGCTGGGAAGGCATGCCGTGGTGAAGGAGCGTTGTAGGGATCCCACAGCCGGGCGCCACGCCGTTGTGGCGGGGTAACCGCGGCATCGGGGGCGCGGTCCGATAACGTCTAAGACGCGCATGGCCCAGCGAACGACAGTCGTCGGACGCGCTCGGACATCACGGAGAAGGAGAGTGGCTGTGACCGCTGAGGTCAGGACGACGGGCCGGGTCGTGCTCGTGACGGGTGCCAATCGGGGCATCGGCCGGGCGATCGCTGAACGGTTTGTGGCTGCAGGCGACCGGGTGGCCACGATCTATCGCTCCGGTGACCTGCCTGCGGGAGTCTTCGGCGCAGTGGGAGACGTGACCGACACGACCGCGGTCGATGGGGCATTCTCTGCCATCGAGGCGGCTCTGGGCCCGGTCGAGGTGCTGGTTGCGAATGCCGGCGTGACCCGCGATCAGCTCTTGATGCGCATGAGCGACGACGATTTCGAGACGGTCATCGACGTGAACCTCACCGGGGCCTTCCGGTGTGTACGTCGCGCCTCCAAGGCGATGATCCGAGCCCGGCGGGGACGCATCGTGCTGATCTCCTCCGTGGTCGGCCTCTACGGAGGTGCCGGACAGGCCAACTACTCGGCGTCGAAGGCCGGGCTGGTGGGACTCGCCCGCTCGATCACTCGAGAGTTTGGCGGGCGGGGGATCACTGCCAACGTGGTGGCACCGGGCTTCATCGACACGGATATGACGGCGGCGCTCCCGCAGGCCAAGCAGGAGGAATACCGTGCGGCGATCCCCGCGGGCCGGTTCGCCAGCCCAGCAGAGGTGTCCGGCGTGGTCGAGTTCCTTGCCTCGGATGCCGCGGCGTACATCTCCGGTGCAGTCATTCCTGTCGATGGCGGGCTCGGAATGGGTCACTGAGAGCACTTCGGCCGAGCCCGGCGGCATGGCCAGGCCGGCTTGGACCGCATCATGACGTCGCGCCACCGCGCACGTTCGACCAGCATAGAGAGGGACAACCATGGGTCTGCTTGAGGGAAAGAAACTCCTGATCACCGGAGTGCTCACGGATAGCTCGATCGCCTTCCACGTGGCGCGTCTGGCGCAGGACGAAGGTGCACAGGTCGTCCTGACCTCCTTCGGCCGCCAATTCAAGCTCACGGAGACGATCGCACGCCGTTTGCCGGCCCCCGCTCCCGTCGTCCAGCTGGATGTCACCAACGAGGACGATCTCGCAGCACTGCCCGATGCGGTGCGACAGCATGAGGACGGTATCGACGGTGTGGTCCATTCGATCGGTTTCGCTCCGCAGTCCGTGATGGGCGGCAACTTCCTGACGGGCACCTGGCCCGACGTCGCCACGGCGCTGGAGGTGTCCGCATTCTCGTTGAAGTCGCTCGCTGTGGCTGCCCTGCCGCTGATGCAGCAGGGTGGTTCACTCGTCGGATTGACCTTCGACGCCTCCCTTGCCTGGCCGGTGTACGACTGGATGGGAGTCGCCAAGGCCGCATTCGAGTCCACCGCGCGATACCTGGCGCGCGATCTCGGCCCGCATGGCGTGCGCGTCAACCTGATCTCCGCCGGTCCGATCCGCACCACCGCTGCCAAGTCCATTCCGGGATTCGAGAAGATGGAGGGTGGCTGGCCGGAGCGGGCGCCTCTGGGCTGGGACCAGACCACTGCTGAGCCCGCCGCCCGAGGGGTGGCCGCGTTGCTGTCCGACTGGTTCCCGGCGACCACCGGTGAGATCGTCCACGTCGATGGCGGCGTTCACGCGATGGGCATGTGACCTCGTTGTCCTACACGCTGATCCTGTTGCGTCATGCCAAGGCCGAGCACGATCACGGCGCCGGTGACCACGGTCGGCCGCTGGCACTGCGCGGACGGCGTCAGGCCGCAGCGCTCGGAGACGTGCTGCGCCTGGCGGGATGTGTGCCGACCACGGTGCTGTGCTCCGATGCGCTCCGCACGCGTCAGACCTGGGACCTGGCGTCATCAGGCCTCTCGGACCCGCCGGAGCAGGTCCGGGTGCTCCCCTCGTTGTACGAGGCCGCCGTTCCCGAGGTGCTGGAGGCGGTGCGAGCGGTCAGCGAGCACTCACACGTCTTACTGGTCGTGGGGCATGAGCCGGCCATCTCGATGGCGGCGGACTATCTGGCGGCAGAATCGTCGGATGACGGCTCCTTGGCCCAGGTCCGGGTCGGAGTGCCCACGGCCGCCTCGTGCATCCTCACGTCGGACCAAGCGTGGGCCCACTGGGGCCGCGGCACTGCTCAGCTGACCGCCGTGGTCCGCCCGGAGGCATGAGCCCCTGCGCCTCGGTACGTACCAGGGCGGGATTGCCTGCCCTGCTCTAGCCCTGGTACGTACCCGCGATGACGGCGTCGGCCAGGCTGAGTGCCGCGCGTAGATCACGGACCGCGACCTGATAGGGCGCTCGTGCGTAGACGACTGGCTTGGCGCAGAACGCGATGCCGACCCCGGCCTCGGCGATCATCTCCAGGTCGTTCGCGCCGTCTCCGATCGCCACAGTCTGGGCGATCGGCAGGTCGGCCCGTCGTGCGAATTCCCGCAATGTCGCCGCCTTGGCTGAGGCATCGATCACCGGACCGCGGGTCTGGCCAGTGAGGTGGCCGTCGACGACTTCGAGCCCGTTCGCCCGGTACCAGGCGATGCCCAGCTCGGCGGCAAGCGGTCCGACGATCTCTTCGAATCCGCCTGAGACCAGAGCGACTCGCCAGCCACGTCTGGCGCATTCGTCTGCGAGATCGTGCGCGCCCGCCGTGAAGGTCGCATGCGCGCGGGCCACGTCGAACGCTGCCACTGGAAGCCCCGCCAGGGTGGCGACTCGCTCGCGCAGCGACGTGGCGAAATCGAGCTCACCGTTCATCGCGCGCGAGGTGATCTCCGCCACGGTCTCCAGGCTGCCAGCTTGTGCCGCCAGAAGCTCGATGACCTCCTGCTCGATGAGGGTGGAGTCGACATCAAGCACCACGAGGTGGCGAGCAGCTGCGGAGGAGTCAGTCACGGGCACTAAGCCTAGAGGGTCTACCGGACCACGACGCCCTTGGGAACGATGGTGAGCCCTGAGTCGGTGACCGTGTAGCCCCGGGCACGGTCCTCGTCGGGGTCGAGTCCCACCCGCGCCCGCTCGGTGACCACCACGTTCTTGTCGAGGATGGCGCGATAGACCTGGGCGTGGCGTTCCACCTGGACGTTGTCCAGGAGCACCGAGTCCGTGACGGAAGCCCAGGAGTGCAGATGCACTCCCGGGGACAGGATCGATCCCATTGACATGGCTCCGGAGATCAGCACCCCCGGAGAGACGATCGAGTCGGCGGCATGGCCCAGTCTGCCCGGACCGGCGTGGACGAACTTCGCGGGCGGAAGGCCGGTGTATCCCGTGTGCAAGGGCCAGTCGTAGTTGTAGAGGTTGAACACCGGGGTGATGGCGATGAGGTCCTTGTTGGCCTCGTAGTAGGCATCGATCGACCCCACGTCGCGCCAGTACGCGCGGTCTCGGTCGTTCGAGCCTGGAACGTCGTTGTCCTTGAAGTCGTAGAAGCCCGCCGAGCCGCGTTCGACGAAGTACGGGACGATGTCGCCGCCCATGTCATGCTTCGAATCAGGATTGTCGGCGTCACGGGTGACCGACTCGACCAGGGCGTCGGCATTGAAGACGTAGTTGCCCATCGAGGCCAGGACCTCGCCGGGGGAGTCAGGGAGGCCCTGCGGGCTGGTCGGCTTCTCCAGGAAGGCGCGTATCCGGCTGTGCTGCGTGGGATCGACATCGATGACGCCGAACTCGCTGGCCAAGGAGATCGGCTGGCGGATGCCCGCCACCGTGAGCTCCGCACCCGATTCCACATGAGCGGAGACCATCTGGGAGAAGTCCATACGGTAGACATGGTCCGCTCCGACGACGACGACGACGTCGGGCCGCTCATCTTCGATGATGTTGAGGCACTGGAAGATCGCGTCAGCGCTTCCCAGGTACCAGTGCTTCCCGACACGTTGCTGGGCGGGCACGGGTGCGACGAAGTTGCCGAGCAACGGCGACATGCGCCAGGTTTTCGCGATGTGGCGGTCGAGGCTGTGGGACTTGTACTGGGTCAGCACCACCATGTGCAGATAGTTAGAGTTCGCGAGGTTCGACAAGGCGAAATCGACCAACCGGTAGATGCCACCGAAGGGCACCGCAGGCTTGGCTCGCTGCGCGGTCAGCGGCATCAGGCGGCGGCCTTCGCCGCCAGCGAGGACGATTGCGAGGACGTTCGGCGTCTTAGCCATGGTCAGAGCCTAGGGCATTTCCGGAGCAATGGTGACGGCCATCACGGACATGTGCGTTCATGACATACGGTGTGGGTGTGCGAGCAGACCTACTGACCCGGGAATACCCACCCCATGTCTACGGCGGAGCCGGCGTGCACGTGGCCGAGCTAGCCGCAGTGCTGCGCGAGCGCATCGACGTGCGCGTGCGCTGCTTCGACGGGCCGCGCACGGCGGAGGACACGCCGCCGGGTGTCACCGGCTATGACATGCCCGGCGGGTTGACTGGGGCGAACGCGGCCCTGCAGACCTTCGGGGTGGATCTGGCGATGACGCAGGACGTCGCCGGGGCCGACCTCGTTCACTCCCACACGTGGTATGTGAACCTGGCCGGGCACCTCGCGGGACTGCTGCACGACATCCCCCATATCCTCTCCGCGCATTCCCTAGAGCCCCTGCGGCCGTGGAAGGCGGAGCAACTGGGTGGGGGCTACCGGCTGTCGAGCTGGGCCGAGGAGACCGCCTACCGGGGCGCGGCCGGAGTCATCGCGGTCAGTGCGGGGATGCGGGCGGACATCCTGCGCAGCTATCCCACGGTCGATCCTGACAAGGTCCATGTCGTCCACAACGGAATCGACCTCAGCGGCTGGGCCCGTCCCGAGGGTGCCGAGTTGGACCGGGCACATGAGTTCGCCCGTGGTCGCGGGATCGACCCTGATCGGCCTGCTGTGGTCTTCGTGGGTCGCATCACCCGTCAGAAGGGCTTGCCCTACCTGTTGCGGGCTGTGGCGAAGCTCCCCCCGGAGATCCAAGTCGTGTTGTGCGCGGGTGCGCCGGACACTCCCCAGATCGCCGCTGAGGTCGAGTCCGCCGTGGCTGAGTTGCAGCGAGTACGGGCGGGAGTGGTGTGGATCTCTGACATGCTGCCCAGACGTGATCTCATCGCGGTTCTCGCCAGTTGCACAGTGTTCGTCTGCCCGTCCGTCTACGAGCCGCTGGGCATCGTGAACCTGGAGGCCATGGCCGTCGGCCTGCCCGTGGTCGCCAGTGCCACCGGCGGGATCCCCGAAGTGGTCGACGACGGCGTCACGGGGGTGCTCATCGAGCTGGAACAACGGCAGGACGGCACCGGGACCCCGCTGGATCCCGATCGATTCGTCGATGAGCTTGCCCGAGGCTTGACGGAGCTCGTCGGAGATCCGGATCGGGTGTCCCTCATGGGTGTGGCAGCCCGGCGGCGGGTCGAGGAGCATTTCTCCTGGTCGGCTATCGCCGACCGGACTCTGGCGGTCTACGAGCACGTGCTACACGGCTGATCGAGTCGCGTAGCAGCGCACGAGCTCCCAAGGGTCACCTGTTCGCTGACACCGACCAGCAGGCCGCGGACATGGCGTGGCGTGCTGCCCGGTCCACATGGCGCAGGGCGGCCATACGTTGATCGGATTGCCACAGATTGATCGCTGCTCCATCGTCTGCGGTGCCGCCGTCGATGATGAAGCGCAGACGAGCCGCCTCGGTAAAGAGCCGGGCGCGCTGCGGTCCGACGGCATCCGGTAGGGCCGCGGCGAGGGCGGAGAATCCCGCGAGTCCCGCGGACACCGCGGTCGCTGTACCGCTCCACCGTGCGACGTCGAGCGACACCAGAGCCTCGGTCGCCTGCCGCAAGGTCTCCCGCAGGGTGCGCTCGGCCTCCGGGAGAGATCCGACAGCGCCCAGCACCGGTGGGCGCCAGTCGGGAATGCGCACCGCATGCCAGCGCACCAGATGGCCGGGTTCCCAGGCGCTGCCGAAGTCGGTGATCTCCGGAATGAGCGCCAGGTGGATCAGGGCATCCTCATCGGTTCGCGGACCGGACGGGAAATCCTCCCGGAGGCTGACGAGCACGCACTCCTCCGCTTCGAGCGCACGGCCACCGATCTGGGG
>JAATES010000199.1 GCA_015655615.1 Actinomycetales bacterium | reverse complement strand
GCCCACCGAGCCGAGCCATGGCTGCTGGCGGTAGGACTCGGCGAGCTGATCGAGAATACGGCTCAGCTGGGCGCTCGACCGTGGCCTGTCGCTCGGTTCCTTGGACAGCATGCGGGTGATGAGCGCGGCCAGCTCGGGCGGTACCGATGACGGCAGGGGCGGGATCGGCTCATTGACATGGGCGACGGCGATGTCCACGGGCGTCTTGCCCGTGAAGGGACGTCGACCCACACTCGCCTCGAAGGCGATGACTCCCAGGGCGTAGATGTCTGAGGACGGAGTGGCAGCCCGCCCGATGGCCTGTTCTGGGGACAGGTATTGCGCGGTACCCATCACCATTCCGGTTGCCGTCATGGGAGCCTGGTTCGCGGCCAGGGAGACCCCGAAGTCGGTGATCTTCACGCCACCGGAGCGCTCCAGCAGGATGTTCCCCGGTTTGACGTCGCGGTGCACGACTCCATTGACGTGGGCGGCGTGGAGGGCCCGGGCCGCCTGGGAGAGGATCGACAGGAGCCGGTCCAGCGGCAGGACCGGCGAGCGTTCCAGCAGATCGCTCATCGGCTCCCCCGTGACAAGTTCCATGACCAGGTAGCCCAGTCCCGCCTGCTCGCCGTAGTCGTAGAGCTGGGCGATGTGGGGATGCGACAACGATGCGGCGTTGCGTGCCTCGGCGCGCAGCCGCCCCAGGAACTCGGTGTTCCCGGCGAACTCGGGGCGCAGCACCTTGGCCGCGACGTCACGTGCGAGCGATTCGTCATGAGCGACCCAGACCTCGCCCATCCCGCCGACGGCGATCTGGCGGACCAGGCGGTACCGGCCTCCCAGTTTCATGCCACTGTCCGGTGCGATCATCGGTCGATCGCCGCCTGGAGCACGTCGCGTGCGATAGGAGCCGCGACGGCACCGCCGGTGGCCTCGGACCCCAGACTGCCTCCGTTCTCCACCACCACCGCGACCGCGACCTCCGGGTCCTCGGCGGGGGCGAATGCCGTGAACCAGGCATGCGGAGCGGCATCCTCGGTGGTCTGGGCGGTGCCGGACTTGCCCGCTACGGTGACGCCGGAGATCTGGGCCTTGGTGCCCGTGCCGCTCTTGACGACGTCGATCATCATCTCGGTGAGTGTGGCGGCGGTCGAGGCGGAGATGGGCGTGCCCAACTCCGTCGCCTCGGTCTGCGAGACGACGGAGAGGTCGGGGGATCGCACGGTCTGCTGCAGGTAGGGCTTCATCATGACGCCCTTGTTGGCGATGGCCGCAGTGACCATGGCCACCTGCAGGGGCGTGACCCGGACAGAGCCCTGTCCGATCGCCGACAACGCCGTCTGGGCGTCGTCGAGGCCCTCGGGGTATCTGCTGGCGGTCACGGACAGGGGAATCGAGAGATCGGAGTCGAACCCGAAGGCGTCGGCCTGGGCGCGGATGGCGTCCTGGCCCAGGGTGTTGCCGAGCTCGGCGAATGCGGTGTTGCACGAGATCCGCAGGGCATCGGCCAGGGTGATCGTGCCGGAGGCCGTGCAGGTGCCGCCGCCGAAGTTGTGCATGACGGTGCTGGTGCCGGGCAGGGTGTACCCCGACGTCCCATCCAGGGTGGAATCGGCGGTGAACTGCCCGGATTGCAGGGCGGTGGCCGCCGTGACGAGTTTGAACACCGAGCCGGGCGGGTAGGTGTCCCCGGCGATCGCGCGGTTGATCAGCGGGTCGCCGTCGGCCTCCAGGAGGTCCTGATAGGCCTGGGCCGCCTCGCTCGCGTTGTGCCCGGCGAGCTTGTTGGGGTCGTAGGACGGTGTCGAGACCATGGCCAGGATCGCCCCGGTCTTGACGTTGATCGCGACGACCGCGCCGCGCTGGTCGCCGAGGGCGTCGGCGGCCGCCTGCTGGACCTTGGCCTGAAGGGTGAGCTCCACGGACGAACCCTGCGGGTCCTTGCCGCTGACGAGGTTCTGGAGCCGGTTCCACCACAGGGCATCGGAGGTGCCGTTGAGGGTGTCGTTGGCGTAGCGTTCCATCCCGCTGCGACCGACGACGACGGAGTAGAAACCCGTTGCAGGGGCATAGAGCTCGCCGTCGGTGTACGTGCGCTGGTAGCCATACGGGTCGTCTGAGGGCTTGGACAAAGCGATGGCCGAGTCGCCGACGATGATCGAGCCCCTGAAGTTTCCGAACTCGCGGTAGAGCGTGCGTTTGTTGCGGGGGTCGGCATTCAGCTTCGGCGCCTGGATGACCTGGACCGACGTCGCTGCGACCAGCAGTGCGAGGAACAGCACGAGCGCCACTTGGGCCACCCGGCGGAGGGGGGTGTTCATGTGGCCACCTCCGCCACGGGTGCCGGAGTGCCGCGCAGCGGCAGCGGGTTGGGGCGGCGGGCGTTGTCTGAGATTCGCATCAGTAGGGCGATGATCAGCCAGTTCGCCAGCAGGGACGAGCCTCCGTAAGCCAGGAACGGTGTGGTGAGGCCGGTGACCGGTATGAGCCGGGTGACCCCGCCGATCACCACGAAGCACTGCCAGGCGATGGCGAAGGCCAGTCCG
>JAATES010000292.1 GCA_015655615.1 Actinomycetales bacterium | reverse complement strand
GCGGACGCCGGGGAACGAGTCACGACGGCACCGATGCCGGTGCGCGAGGGCGTCGCCCCGGTGGTGCGAATCGCCCAGGGGGAATGGGCGCAGCGGGCCCCAGCGGCGGTGCGACGTTCCCTGGCCGTCAAGTTCGCGCGGGTCCATGTGCTGGGCTTCGCCATGACGCGACGCGACACCTCGCTCTGGTCCGGCGATGATCGGGCGGCGGTCAAGGAGGCCCTGTCGGCCATCTCGACGTTGTCGCCAAGGTGGTTCTCGGCATTCGCCATGGCGGATCGCGACGTCTTCGACGCGCTCAACGACCCGCACGCCTCTGCGGAATCGGTGGTCCACGCGATTGCCGCACGGGCGAGGGCGGGGTGGTGGCGCAGGAACGCCTCGCGGGCACCATGGCGGATCTTCGACCGTGAGTCCACCCCGGTTCGTTTGCTCCTCTACGCGCTGGACCGAAGGTCGGTTCGGCGCCACGAGGGGGGTCGCAGCGATGCGTAAGCTGCTGATCCTCTCGTTCTCACCCATTGCCGCCGATGCGAGGGTCCTCAAACAGGTATCACTCTTCGCCGACCGGTACGAAGTGACCACCTGCGGCTTCGACGAGGCACCTGCCGGGGTGGCACATCACATCCGGATCCCCGACGGCTTGACGGCCACTCATCTCTACGGGCGATTCATCACCCTGCGGTGGTACCGGCGAGCATATGACCGCCTCAGCGCGGTCAAGTGGGCCCGCGGTCACCTGAGCCCTGGTGCCTACGACGTGATCCTGGCCAATGACGTGGAGGCCGTGCCGCTTGCGCTCGACCTCACACCACCGTTGGGCGTTCATGCCGATCTGCACGAATACACTCCGCGGCTCCATGAGGACCATGCGCCGTGGCTCCGGCACATCAAGCCGTTCTACGACTGGCTGTGCAGGCGCTATGTCAGCAAGGCCTCGTCGTGGACCACCGTGAGCAACGGGCTGGCGCGCGAATACGAGCGAGAATTCGGCTTTGCGCCGGTCGTCGTCACGAACGCCACCCCCTACGTGGACCGCGAACCCGGTGTGTCCGCACCCCCCCTGCGGTTGGTCCATTCCGGGGCATGCCTGCGAGACCGCTCCCTCCTGGCCATGATCGATGCGGTGGAACTCGCGGATGCCGAGCTGGAACTGCACTTCTACATCACCCCGAACGATCCCGGGTACCTGGACGAGATCAAGGATCGTGCCGCAGCGGTTGCGGGGGTGGAGGTGCATGACCCCGTCCCCTACGCCGACTTGGTGGAGACTCTGAGCCAGTACGACGCGGGCATCATGGTCCTGCCGCCGGTGACGTTCAGTTACGAGTGGGCACTGCCCAACAAGGTCTTCGACTTCGTACAGGCACGGCTGGGCGTGATCGTGGGTCCGTCGGCGGAGATGGCGCACTACGTCACCGCATTCGGGCTCGGGGTGGTGACCGATGGCTTCACTCCCGATGCGATCGCGTCCACGTTGCGCGCCTTGACCGCTGCCGATGTGAATCAGTGGCGCAGAAGCTCTCACGCGCATGCCCACGAGCTGTCAGCCGAGACCCAAGTCCGGGTCTGGGCTGATGCGGTCGACCGGCTCATGGCAGGAGCACCCCGATGACGCGACCCTCGCTGCTGATCCTGTCGTTCTCTCCCATAGCCTCCGATGCCCGAGTCCTCAAGCAGGTGCGGACCTTCGCCGCCGACTACGACGTGACGACCTGCGGGTATGGTCCCGACCCGGAGGGCGTGGTCGAACACCTTCGCGTGCCCGAGGACCTCGCAGTGTGGAGATACGGCCGGCGGGACCTGCTGCTGCGCCGGTACCGGAGGGCCTATTGGTCCAACCCGGCGATTCTCTGGGCGCGCACGGCTCTGAGCGGCCGGGAGTTCGATGTCATCCTGGCCGATGACGTCGACCCCGTCGGGCTGGCGCTCTCCTTGCGCCCCCGCAACGGAGTCCATGCGGACTTGCACGAGTACTCGCCCCGGCAGAAGGAGGAACTGCCGCGCTGGCGGTGGTTCGTGGCACCGTTCATCCGCTGGATGTGCCG
>JAATES010000008.1 GCA_015655615.1 Actinomycetales bacterium | reverse complement strand
GCCGACGGACCGGCGACCGCCGACGGGCCGCGACTGGCCATGGTGTTCGACGAGGTCGATGCCGGTGTGGGTGGGCAGGCCGCGCAGCATGTCGGTGCCCGGCTCGCCCGGTTGGCTCTCAGGCATCAGGTGATCGTGATCACGCACCTGGCGCAGGTCGCCGCCTATGCCGAGGCTCACCTGGTGGTCCGAAAGTCAACGGTGGCAACGGCAGGGGTCACCCAGTCCGATGTCCAGCACGTTCGCGGCGAGGCGCGGGTCAGCGAGCTGGCCCGGATGCTGGCTGGCGAACAGGACTCGGCGGCGGCGCGTGCACACGCGGTTGAGCTCATCCAGGCCGCCACCGTGAGACGATGACGGCGATGAAGCTCTTTGCAGGACGTACCGTGCGGCGACCGGCAGCCCCGTCCCCGTCAGGCGTCGCGGGTCCCGGCCGCGTCGACCGCCGGACCAAAGACCTGGTCCACCGGCTTCGGCCAGGCGATATCGCGATCATCGATCACGTCGACATCGACCGGCTGGCCGCAGAGTCCTTGGTCGCGGCCCGTCCTGCAGCAATTCTCAACGCAGCGCGATCAACCTCGGGCCGGTACCCGAATCTGGGTCCCACCATCGTCGTCGAGGCGGGCATTCCGCTCGTCGACGACCTGGGACCGGATGTCATGTCGTTGCGGGACGGCCGATGGGTCACCGTAGAGGACGGCGTGGTACGTCAGGACGACGTCCTCGTGGCAGAGGGCCAGATCCAGACCGACGAGACCGTCGCGGCGTCCCTCGCCGATGCGCGCGAGGGACTGTCCAGTCAGCTCGAGCTGTTCGCCGCCAACACCATGGATTATCTGCGCCGGGAACGCGATCTCCTGCTGGACGGCGTGGGGATCCCCGAGCTCAAGACCGTGCTTCGCGACCGCCAGGTCCTCATCGTGGTTCGCGGGTACCACTATCGCGAAGACCTCGTGGCCTTGACGTCCTATGTGAAGGACTACCGGCCGATCCTCATCGGCGTCGATGGGGGAGCAGACGCCATCGTGGAGCAGGGCTGGACCCCTGACATCATCGTCGGAGACATGGATTCAGTCTCCGACGGGACGCTGAAATGCGGTGCCGAGGTGGTCGTCCACGCCTACCGGGACGGAAGCGCACCAGGTCTGGATCGGGTGGACGCATTGGGCATCGACCGGGTGATCTTCCCGGCCACGGGCACCAGCGAGGACATCGCGATGCTCCTCGCTGACGATCTCGGTGCGGAGGTCATCGTCGCCGTGGGCACGCATGCGACTCTTGTCGAGTTCCTGGACAAGGGCCGGTCCGGCATGGCCAGCACCTTTCTGACGCGATTACGGGTCGGTGGCAAGCTGGTGGACGCAAAAGGCGTCTCGCGGCTGTACCGGCACCGCATCTCCAATCTACAGATCGGCATGCTGGCGCTCGCCGGATTGGTGGCAGTCGCCTGTTCTCTCGCAGCGACCAGCGGAGGGCATGTCCTGATGGGACTCCTGGGAGCCCAGGCCGACGACGTGGTCTCCTGGTTCCAAGAACTACCATGGTGGTCGCGATGAGGTCCGCCGCGGAAGGCCGGCCTGACGTGGCGCTGACTCGTTCCCTGAAGGAGATGAACTGCTAGTGATCGACTTCCGCTACCACCTGGTATCGCTGATCTCGGTCTTCCTTGCACTGGCTGTCGGTGTGATCCTGGGGGCCGGCCCCCTGAAGGAAGCCATCGGCGATCAGCTCACCGGGCAGGTCTCTCAGCTGCGCAGCGACAAGCAGGAACTGCGTGACCAGCTGACGGCGAACCAGGTGACCCTGGCAGGCACGGAGGCGATGCTCGTCCAGTCGGCGCCCGCCATCGTGCGAGGTACCCTGGCGGAGCGTCGAGTCGCGATCATCAGCGTCGGCAGCCGTTCGGCGACGGACACGTCGGCGATCAGCGGATACATCAAGCAGGCGGGCGGGGACGTGGTCGCTCAGGTCACGCTGACCGACGAATGGACCTCCGCACAGGCGGCAGATTCGAGGCAGTCGTATGCCTCCAGCCTGGCCGGATATCTGCCCACCGCAGCGACCACGGGAACCTATGACACCACCCTCGCCCACGCGCTCGCACTGTCGTTCTCAGGCTATGCGACTGCGATCGGGACCGAGTTCAGCTCGGAGGCAGATCTTGCTCGTGAGATCCTCACCAGCAGTGGACTGATCGCCATGGCGGAGAAGCCGACTGCTCACGCCGACGCCTACATCATCGTGCAGGCCGAGCCCGCCGCCGCCGTCGCGTCGAGCGCCGCACCAGATGACGGCGCCGCCCTGATCGCGCGGATGACCGCGGTGCTCGATGCCGACACGGAAGCCGCGGTCGTCGCGGGCAATTCGGCTGCGGCAGACACCGTGATCGCCGCAGTGCGTGCGGATCAGGAACTGTCAGCCGCAGTGAGCACGGTCTCAGAGATCGGGGGCGTGGTCGGTCAACTCAATGTCCCGCTGGCATTGTCGGGCCAGATCGATGGACAGGTCGGCGCTTTCGATGCATCCGGAGTGCAACCGTCCTTTCCCCAGGGAGTGCAGCTCAAGTCCCCCGACAGATCCGCACTGGTGGCATTGAGCGGAGCGGGGGAGGGCCACGACGAAGCCGCGACAGGCGGTTCCGCGTCGTGAGCCGAGGGCGGGCTGCACTGATCGCGGGGGGTGCCGCGGCGCTCGCGACCCTCGGTGCCCGCCAAGGGCTCGAGCGCTGGTGCGCAGGGGACGCTCGCTGGGCACGGCGTAACTTCCGAGGTGACCCGGTGAGTCTGCTGGAAGGCCCCGCCCTCGCGATGGGGATGGTGGCAGCAACCGGTGTGGCCGGGCTCCGGGACTCTGGAGCAGACCTGCGCTGGTCCCTGGCGGTAGCAGTCGGCGGTGCCGGGATCGCGGGCGTCATCGACGATCTCGCCGAGGACACCCCGGAACGCAGTCGCGGTTTCAGAGGCCATCTGGGCGCTATACGACGTGGCCAGATCACCACCGGGTCACTCAAGATGGCGGGAATCGGGCTGAGTGCGGCGATCAGTGCCTCGGTGGTGTCCCGCAACCGTTCGCGGGCCAGCGTGGAGGGGCCTCCTCCGTTGACCCTCCGGGCGATCGACATCGCAGTGGACACGGTGCTGATCGCGGGCTCGGCCAACTTGATCAACCTCTTCGATCTCAGGCCCGGCCGAGCGCTGAAGGCGGCGGCGCTGCTCATCGCGCCGATGGCCGCTACCCCGGCTTCCTCTCAGGCGGCATTGCTGTGGGGTGCGGCCTGCGCCGTGGGTCCAGCGGATCTGGCCGCACGGGACATGGCAGGCGACACGGGTGCCAATGCTCTGGGGGCGCTGGCCGGACATGCATGGGCTAGCGGGGCTCCCCGGAGCATTCGCCTGGTGGCAGCCACGGCCCTCGTGGCCATGAACCTCGTGAGCGAACAGGTGAGCTTCTCTGGCGTGATCCGTCGCCATGGCCTCTTGCGACGGATCGACGAGTGGGGCCAGGCGGGACCGCGCTCTCATGCGGATGGTCCTGGCGATGAACGGTGACCCTCGCACCTGGTCGCCGCTGACGCGGTCAGTGGCTGCGGGAGCCTTGGTCATCACGGTCGTCACGATCGTGAGTCGCCTGCTCGGGCTACTGCGGTGGGGCGTGCAGGCCTCGCAGGTGGGATCTCAGGGTGCGGCAGAAGCCTATGCAGCGGCGAACCTGATCCCGAACATCCTCTTCGAAGTGGTCGCGGGTGGGGCCCTGGCAGGCGCGGTGATCCCCGTGCTGGCCGGTGCTGTGGCCCGCAAGAACAAGTGGGATGTCTCACGGGACACGAGCGCCCTGCTGACCTGGACGTTGGTCGTCCTGGTTCCGGTCGCGCTCGCGGTCGCTGCCGTGGCGCCGCAGCTGGTCGGCGTGATTCCCCGGGTTGCGGAGCCCGACCTCGCTCCGACCGCCACCTACCTGCTGCGGGTCTTTGCCGTGCAGATACCGCTCTATGGCCTGGGCGTGGTGGCCTCGGGCGCCCTCCAGGCACACCGCCGGTTCTTCTGGCCGGCACTGGCACCCGCGCTGTCTTCGGTGGTCGTGATGGGTTCCTACCTGATCTTCGGTCACCTTGCCGCGGGCAGCCAGACCGTGCCGGAAGACCTGGGCAGGGCCGCATTGGCCTGGCTCGCCTGGGGGAGCACCGCAGGCGTGGCAGCGTTGAGCCTCCCGTTGCTGATTCCGTTGCGGCGTTGCGGAGTACGGTTGCGCCCGACCTTCTCGATGACCCCCGGTCAAGCGGGACGAGCGCGCAGGCTCGCGGCGGCGGGGCTCAGCGCCCTGCTGGCGCAGCAGATCTCGGTGATCACGATCCTTCTGGTGGTCAACCGGGTCGGAGACTCCGGTGCGTTCCCGGTGTTCCAATACGCACAGGCGGTGTCCCTGCTGCCCTATGCCGTGCTGGCCGTGCCCTTGGCCACCAGCACATTCCCCACCCTGGCCACGCTCTCCGCGGAGCCGTATTCGGAGAGGTTCTCCGGCCTCGCCGCCGCCAGCCTGCGCGGGATCATGGTGGTGGCGCTGGCGGGCGCGGCGGCGATCGCCGCCGCTGCCGGTCCAGTCGAAGCGCTCTTCGGGTTCACGACGGGGGGTGCGGCCGGAATGGCCACGGCCTTGGAATGGCTCGCACCGAGTCTGGTCGGCCTGGCCGTCATCTTCCACTCCTCGCGAATGCTGTATGGAGCGTCGCAGCCGAAGGCGGCAGCGGTGGGGGCGTCGGTGGGCTGGCTGCTCGTGGCGGGCCTCACCGTGCTGATCTGGGTACGGAGCCCCGCAGGCGGGACCGAGACCGCTCTACGCGGAGTCGGCCTGGCCAGTTCGATCGGATTGCTGGCGGGGGCCGGCTGCCTGGTCTGGTCCATCCGCAGACTCCTGGGAGGAGCGAGCGTGGCCGGGTTCGGCCGGGTGACCGGGATCTGCGGCGCCACGGCGATCGTCGTGGTGGGGCTGCTGCACCGGATCACGCCCCCGGCGACCAGCCTGGGCGTGGGGCAGGGACTGATGTGGTCCCTGGTGACCGGGGTCGTCGCGCTGGGCGCGGTGGCACTGGTCGGTGCGATGATCGATCGTGACGGCCTGCGCGAGCTCATGCAGGGTCGCGACTGACGATGACCACACGACAGTTCGGAGGGCGGCACATGTCGGCTCGCACGGTGCTGCTGGTGTCCGCCGTGGCCACCGGCGGCGTGGCCCAGCATCTCAAGGACCTCGCGGCACTCCTGCGCGATGACGGCGCCGAGGTCACGGTGGCCGCACCGGCAGTGACCTTGGCCGCCCTCGATGCCGAGCAGGATGATTCGAGCGTGGTGTTGCCGGTCGCGGCGTCGCCCAGCCGTCAGGATCTCTCTGCATGGCGGACGCTACGCGGGCTGAGCCGGGGGGCCGAGGTGGTGCACGCCCACGGGGTTCGTGCCGGGGCGCTCTCGGTGCTCGCCGCACGGTCGATCCGGCGGCGGTGGCGTCCCCGCATCGTGGTCACGGTGCACAACGCTCCGGTGGGCTCTCGCCGAGTCCGGTGGACGGCATCGGTATTGGAGATGGTGACTGCGGGTGCCGACGTCATCCTGACCGTCAGTGAGGACCTCAGGATCAGAATGCTCGCCCGGACGCGGATTCGGCGCGGATGGGCGGCGGTGGCCCGGCAGAGCTCTCCGGTGGTGGAGCGCGCCGTCGTTCCGGCTCCGGCCCGGACCCTCGAGATGCCGCGAACGCAGGCGGCCGTGACGCAGCGTCGCGCGGTGGCGAGGTTCCTGCTCGAGTGGTCTGCAGCACGGCCCGTGCTGGTGACCGTGGCGAGGCTGGCACCGCAGAAGGGCCTGGACACCGTGCTGGCGGCGGCCGCAGAGCTGAGGACCCCGCAGGTGCGCTGGATCATCGCAGGTGAGGGTCCCCTGCGCGCCTCGCTGGAGCGTGACATCGCCGCGCGCGGATTGCAGGATCGTGTGGAGCTGTGGGGCAGGCGCCATGATGTGCCCACCCTGCTGGCGGGTGCCGATCTGGTGGTGAGCGCCGCCCGCTGGGAGGGCCAGCCCATCGCTGTGATGGAAGCCCTGCAGGCCGGGGCCGCCATCGTGGCCACGGATGCCGGGGGCACACGTGAGGTCACCGATGGGGCTGCCCTGATCGTCCCGGTCGGGTCCACCCGGCCGCTGGCACGGGAGATCGATCGGCTGCTGGCGGAGCCGGAGAGCCTCGAGCAGATGCGCCGGGCGGCGATCGTGGCCGCCACCCGGCTTGCCGGTCCGGACGATCTGCTCGCTCAGCTGCGCCGGGCCTACCTGTCGGACACCCCGAGGTCCCGCAACTAGTCCGCGAAGGCCGACCTGCTGATAGAGTGGAGTTCCGTGGTAGATGACGCGAACCGGCCCACCCGATCCCCTCTCGTTGCGCCCGCTGGCGGGCACAACGACCCTGACCCAGGTCTCGGTGCAGCCCCTGGGCAGCGGCTCATTCCGGCTGCTGGCCGACGTGACCAGGTCACCCGGCAGATCTTCGTCACCGGCGGGGTGGCCTCCTCTCTCGGCAAGGGCCTGACCGCCTCGAGCCTGGGGCGTCTGCTGCGGTCCCGCGGCTTGCGCGTCACGATGCAGAAACTCGATCCCTATCTCAACGTCGACCCGGGAACGATGAACCCCTTCCAGCACGGGGAGGTCTTCGTGACCGAGGACGGGGCCGAGACCGATCTGGACATCGGCCACTACGAACGATTCCTCGACGTCGACCTCGGCGCGGCCGCGAACGTCACCACGGGGCAGATCTATTCGGGTGTCATCGCTAAGGAGCGTCGCGGCGAATACCTCGGCGACACCGTCCAGGTGATCCCGCACATCACGGATGCCATCAAGGCGCGTATGCGCGCGCAGGCCGGTGGCGACGTGGACGTGATCATCACCGAGGTCGGCGGCACCGTGGGCGATATCGAGTCGCAGCCGTTCCTGGAGGCTGCGCGGCAGGTCCGCCACGAGCTGGGACGCGAGAACGTGTTCTTCCTGCACGTCTCGCTGGTTCCGTACATCGGGCCCTCAGGGGAGCTCAAGACCAAGCCCACCCAGCACTCCGTGGCCACGCTGCGCAGCATCGGCATCCAGCCGGACGCGATCGTGCTACGTGCGGACCGAGACGTCCCCGAGGCGACCAAACGGAAGATCGCGCTGATGTGCGATGTCGACAACGAGGCCGTGGTCACGGCCAAGGACGCGGCGAGCATCTACGACATCCCGCGGGTCCTGCACTCCGAGGGCCTGGACGCCTACGTCGTGCGACGGCTCGACCTCCCATTCCATGATGTCGACTGGCATCAGTGGGGTGAGCTCCTCGAGCGGGTGCACCACCCCAAGCGCACCGTCGAGGTCGCGTTGGTGGGCAAGTACATCGACCTTCCGGACGCCTACCTGTCCGTGACCGAGGCGTTGCGGGCCGGCGGGTTCTCCCAGGAGGCCAAGGTCAAGATCCGCTGGGTGGCCTCTGATGAGTGCGGCACTCTCGAGGGGGCCCAGCACGCCCTGGGCGGCGTCGACGCCGTCCTCATCCCCGGTGGGTTCGGTGTGCGTGGGGTGGACGGGAAGATCGGTGCGGCTCGCTGGGCTCGCGAGAACCGGGTGCCGACCTTGGGCCTCTGCCTCGGCCTCCAGGTCATGGTGATGGAATACGCCCGTCACGTCCTGGGTCTGACGGGTGCATCGTCCTCGGAGTTCGACGCCGACACCGCGTACCCCGTCATCGCGACGATGGCGGAGCAGCGGGACATCGTCGACGGCGCGGGCGACCTCGGCGGGACCATGCGGCTCGGCGCCTACGACGCCGTGCTCACGCCCGGCTCGGTCGCCGCCGAGGTGTACGGCACGGCGCACGTGTCGGAGCGGCACCGGCACCGCTATGAAGTGAACAACACCTACCGTGCGGACCTGGAGGCGGCAGGACTGCAGATCAGCGGAACCTCGCCCGACCGCGAACTGGTGGAATTCGTCGAGCTGCCGCGTGACGCCCACCCGTACTACATCGCCACGCAGGCCCACCCGGAGTTCAAGTCCCGCCCGACGCGAGCCCATCCGCTCTTTGCCGGGCTGATCCGTGCTGCTCTCGACGAGCAGGGCCTGCTCGTCGACGATGACAACCTCAAGCCGGCTGCCGACGTTGTCCCCGACTGACGGTCCCGCCGCCGGGGATCGCGCGGCAGGATCTGAGGTGGAGGTCTCCGACGGCACCCGGACGCCTCTGGCCGACGTGGTGGCGCCGCGGCCGTGGTCGCGGCGCCAGGTCCTCCATCGGGGCCGGATCGTGAACCTCGTGTCGGATGAGGTGGACCTGGGGGCCTCCGGGACGGTGACCCGTGAGGTGCTCGACCATCCGGGGGCCGTCGGAGTCGTGGTCCTGGATGATTCCGACCGCATCCTGGTGATCCGGCAGTACCGGCACCCTGTGGGTCGTGATCTCTGGGAGGTCCCTGCCGGATTGCTCGATGTGGCAGGCGAGCCTGCCTTGGCCGCAGCGCAGCGAGAGCTCTATGAAGAGGCGGATCTGAGGGCCGACCACTGGCATGT
>JAATES010000142.1 GCA_015655615.1 Actinomycetales bacterium | reverse complement strand
GCCGCAGCCGACCCGCGCGTGCTGGCGCTCAAGCAGACGCTGTATCGCACCTCCGGCGACTCGCCCATCGTCGATGCCCTGATCGACGCCGCCGCCGCCGGGAAGCAGGTCCTCGCACTGGTGGAGATCAAGGCCCGGTTCGACGAGCAGGCCAACATCTCCTGGGCGCGCAAGCTGGAGCATGCCGGCGTCCACGTGGTCTACGGGATCGTCGGCCTCAAGACGCACTGCAAGCTCTCGCTGGTGGTCCGGCAGGAGAACGACGGGCTGCGTCGCTACTGCCATGTCGGCACCGGGAACTACCACCCCAAGACGGCGCGTATGTACACGGATCTGGGGCTGCTGACGTGTGACCCCGTCGTCGGGCAGGACCTCACCCGGCTGTTCAACCAGTTGTCGGGCTACGCCCCGCAGACCCGGTTCCACCGGCTGCTGGTGGCCCCCCGCACTGCGCGCACCGGGCTGATCGCCCGCATCGAGCGAGAGCGCGAGGCCGCGCTGGCGGGCCACGAGGCCTGGGTCAAGATCAAGGTCAACTCCGTGGTCGACGAGGCGATCATCGACGCGCTGTACCGGGCCTCCCAGGCAGGTGTCCGGGTCGACATCGTCGTACGCGGCATCTGTGCCATCCGCCCCGGAGTGCCCGGGCTGTCCGAGAACATCCGCATCCGTTCGATCCTGGGGCGGTACCTGGAGCACTCGCGCGTGTTCGCCTTCGCCAACACAGCGGGCCCCGCCCTGGGAGAGGGGCCGGAGTCGGGTCCTGAGGTGTACATCGGATCGGCTGACCTCATGCACCGCAACCTGGATCGCCGGGTCGAGGCACTGGTGCGCATCACCGACGCCGAGCAGCTGGCGTACCTGCAATGGCTGCTGGACGAGTCGATGTCGGATCAGACCGCCTCCTGGCATCTGGACGCCACCGGCGAATGGACCCGGCATGCGGCCGATGACTCCGGTGGGCTGACGGATCTGCAGTCCGAGCTGATCGCCCGCCAGCGCCGGCACCTGTCGTCGGGGCGCTGATGGCCCCGGCTGTTGCCCGCGTCGTCTCCGGGACGACGGGCCTGGGCGGACCGCGTCCGGATGTGGCGACCGTCGTCCAGGCCGCAGGTGGCGTGGTCTGGCGAGTCCGTCATGGTCACCTGCAGGTACAGCTGATCCACCGTCCGCGGTACAAGGACTGGTCATGGCCCAAAGGCAAAGTGGACCCGGGAGAGACGCTTGTCACCACGGCGGTGCGCGAAGTGGCCGAAGAGACCGGAAAGCCCGTGGTTCTGGGTGTTCCGCTGCCCGGATTGCAGTACCTCATGCCCGACGACCAGGTGAAGCGGGTGCATTACTGGGCGGCCCGCCGAGCCGACGCCACAGCGCCGTCTGTGCTCGCACGGCTCCCTGTTGCACCGGTCAACCGCGCCGAGATCGATGACAAGAGGTGGCTGCCGGTCGAGGAGGCACTGACCCGGCTGACCCGGAAGGCGGACCGCGCCCCCTTGGAGGCCTTGTCCGCGGAATACGAGGCCGGACGGCTGGCCACGCGGGCACTGGTCATCGCCAGGCACGGCCGCGCAGTGTCCCGGTCGGCCTGGCAGGGTCACGAGCAGGACCGTCCGCTGACCCCGGCCGGACACGGCCAGGCGCATGCGCTCGTCCCGGTGTTCGCGGCGTTCGGGGTCGAGCAGGTGCTCACGAGTCAATGGCAACGGTGCGCCGACACCGTCGACCCCTATGTGCGGTCCGCCCGCATCATCCCGGCGGTGGACCCCGCTCTGACCGAGGCCTCGCACGATTCCAAGCCTTCGAGGGTCACCCAGGCGGTGCAGGAGCTACTGGCCGCACCGGTGTCGTCGCTGCTGTGCACGCACCGGCCTGTACTCCCCACGGTGCTGAAGGTGCTCGGCTCTCACGCGAGGGAGTCCGTGCTCTCCGCCCTGCCGTCGCGGAATCCGTACCTGCAGCCGGGTGACGCCCTGATCGCTCACATCGCAGACACGGCGAAGGGGCCACTCGTCGTCGGCGTCGAACGCATCCGCCCCAAGGTCGTCTAGAACCTTGGTCCTGTATGACCTGGTTCAGACGACCTCGGGGCTGCTGGGGGGAAGCGTCAGGCCTTGCGGATCACCGTCTTGAGGCAGTTGTGCGTGCCGGAGTGCTCGAAGACGTCATATGCCAGCAGCATCTCGTCCAGGGTGAAGTAGTGGGTGCCCATCGCCTCGGGGTTGATCTTGCCTGCCTTGAGCAGCTCGAGCAGCGCGGGGACCGTCGTTCCGTTGACCAGACCGGTGGTGAAGGTGATGTTCTGAATCCACAGGTCATTGATCGGGAGGGTGAACGACTTGCCATGGACGCCCGCATTGGCGACGTGGCCGCCGGGCCGCACGATCCGGAAGGCGTCCTCCAGCGTCTGGGGCACCCCCACCGCCTCGATCACCACATCCACGCCGAGGCCGTCGGTCAGGCCCATGACCTGGTCCAGCCAGTCCGGGTCCTGCGTGCTGATGCCGTGGGTGGCGCCCAGGTCCAGGGCCGACTTGATCCGCGGCCAGGTCCGCCCCACAGCGATGATCTTCGAGGCCCCGTGGAGACTGGCCGTCTGCACGGCCGCCAGCCCCACCGGGCCGACTCCCACGATCGCGACGACGTCGCCCGGCTTGACCCCTCCGTACTGGACTCCCATCTCGAAACCCGTGGGGAAGATGTCGGCGAGGAAGATCAGCTGCTCATCCGTGACCCCCTCCGGAACCCGGTGGAGCGAGGTCTGCCCGAAGGGCACCCGCACGTACTCGGCCTGGGTCCCGTCGATCAGATGCCCGAAGACCCAGCCGATGCCGCCCACCCCCTGGCAGTGGCTCGGCATCTGCCTGCGGCAGTACACGCAGGATCCGCAGGAGGTGATGGCGGGGACCAGGACGCGGTCGCCCACCGCCAGGGTCGAGACGGCGTCGCCGACCTCGACGACGGTGCCGACGGCCTCGTGGCCGAGGATCCGGCCTGGCTCGACAGCCGGGACATCTCCCAGCAGGATGTGCAGATCAGTGCCGCAGATCGTGGTGGTGTCGACCTGGACGATGACATCCGTCGAGTCGATCACGCGAGGGTCGGGTACGCTCTCCCAGTCTTTTTGTCCGGGTCCGTGGTAAACGAGTGCCTTCATCGGGGAGCTCCTGGTGCGTCGGTGGTACCACACCGGGCGGCTGCTTCGTTGAATCGCCTGGAGTGGATGGAGTCGAGCGAGGTCTTCTCAACCTAGCCACGCCCCGCACCCGATTTCCTAGGACCTCAGGCCCAATGTTGCACCTGCGCCGGCCACCGGGAGCTCACGCGAGAATCGGGTGCAGGATCCAGAAGCACACGGCTCCCACCAGGGCCGCTGCCGGGATCGTCAGCACCCAGGCGAGACCGATGTTCTTGGCCACGCCCCAGCGCACCGCGGAGAGCCTCTTGGTGGCGCCGACTCCCATGATCGCCGAGGTGATGGTGTGGGTCGTCGACACCGGGGCGTGCAGCGGCGAATACGCATTGACGAAGAGCACCACGGCGGAGACCGACTCGGCCACGAAGCCGCGCGCCGGGTCGAGCTCGATGATGCGCCGGCCCAGAGTCCGCATGATGCGCCATCCGCCGGAGTAGGTGCCGAGGGAGATGGCCGATGCCGCGGCGATCTTGACCCACCACGGAATCGCGTCGTCCTTGGAATAGTGCCCGCCGGCGATCAGGGCCAGCATGATGATGCCCATCGTCTTCTGGGCATCCTGCAGGCCGTGCCCCAGCGCCATCGCAGCTGCGGAGGCCGTCTGCGCGATGCGGAACTTGCGCTGCGTGGGACCGGGCCGGGCATTGCGGAACAACCACATCACCGCGACCATGACGACGAATGCGAGCGAGAACCCGAGGATCGGGGACAGGATCATCGGCAGGACGACCTTCTCCACGATGGCGTTCCAGTACACCGTGATGCCCGAGGCCAGGCCCACACCGGTGAGACCGCCGATCAGCGCGTGCGTGGACGACGACGGCAGGCCGAACCACCAGGTGATCAGGTTCCAGGCGATGGCGCCGAGCAGGGCACACAGCACGATCACCAGGCCCGAATGCGGGTTCTGATCCTGGATGTCGACGATGGAATGGGCGATGGTCGTCGCGACATGGGTGCCGAGCATGGCACCGAGCAGGTTGAATGTCGCGGCCATCAGCAGCGCCGCACGTGGGGTCAGTGCCCGGGTGGAGACCGAGGTGGCGATGGCGTTAGCGGCGTCGTGAAATCCGTTGGTGTAGTCGAAGCTGAGCGCTATGAGGACAACCGTGATGACGAGAGCAAGCTCCACCGATGCTCACGATTCCTTGAGCGCGATGGTCTCGACCGTGTTCGCGACCCGCTCGAAGGCGTCAGCGGCCTCCTCAAGGATCACCACGACCTCCTTGAGCTTCATCAGCAGGATGGGGTCGCTGATCTCGTCGAACAACTGGGAGAGCAGCTTGCGGTAGATCTTGTCCGCCTGGTTCTCCAGGCGGTTGATCTCCACCCAGAACTCCTCGAGCTCGTTCATCGAGCGGAGCTTGGGCATGGCCTCGGCGGTGAGCTCGGACATCCGCTGCAGGATCTCGACCTGGTCGGCGAGCCGGGCGGGGATCTCATTGAGCTTGTACAGGACGATGAGGTCGGCCGCCTCGTCCATGTAGTCCATGCAGTCGTCCAGCGTCGAGGCCAGTCCGTAGATGTCATCGCGATCAAACGGCGTGATGAAGGTCTGGTTCAGCCGCTTGATGATGGCGTGGGTGGCGTCGTCGGCCAGGTGCTCGGTCTCGGACATCTGCTTGGCCAGCTGCTTGCGCTCGGACTTGCTGGCCCCGAGGGTCTGGCCCAGCAGGGTCGCGCCGGTGACGAGGTGCGACGCAGACTCGGCAAGAAGATCGAAAAAGGTCGTGTCGCGCGGGGTGAATCGCACAGGTCGCTCCGTGGTCATGAGGTGGAGGGTCAGAGTCGACCCGACACGACTGCCGGACCGCATGACCAACGATAGCCGGACAACGCCGTCCATCGGTAGGACACTTGAATCGTCAAGAGAAGATGCGACGCCGGACCGGGAGCGCCTCTCGGCGCGAGGCCGCTCGAAGCGGCTTGAGATGGAGCCCGGGGCTGCCGCGGCCCGACGTCGCACCATCAGTCTAAGCGGCGGCCCTGGGAGATCGCACGCTCAGTCGAGCCGGTTCGAGCGCCAGAGCCGGGCGGCGTCCTCGAACTCGTCGGCGGTGCGCGAGAGCGAGCTCGCGGCGAAGGTGACGTGCCCGGCGTGCCGGGGCGCGACGTTCTCCAGTGCGTCGGCGTCGAAGGCTGCGCCGGTGGCCAGGATCCGGCAGAATGCCGCGGCCCGTTCGAGTGCGACGGCCAGGTCTCCGGCGTACACACCGGTCAGGACGGCATCGGTGAGCCTGCGAAGGTCCTGCGGGCCAGGCGTCGTGGCGGCGCCGGCGATCGCCTCGGCGACCGGAGCGGCAGCGATGCCCAGCCGGTAACGATGCGTGATCGTCTCGGCATCCCGGCGCACCCACTCACGCAGGACATAGAGGCGCCACAGCGCCCCGGGCAGCGTGTCGGCGCCGCAGTCGGCCCAGAGTGCCGCGACGACGTCGAGGCCTTCGACCTCGACCAGGTGGATCAGCCGGTCGACGACGTCGGGGTCCTCGCTCTCGCGTGCTCCGTGCACCAGGGCGGCAGCCGTGCGGTGCGCGATCTCGGCCCGCAACGCCGGGTCTCCGGCGCCGGGGATCTGGTCCGCGTCATGCCAGTCCAGCATGGCGGGCCGTCGGGGGCGACGTGGAGCCGGATCAGAAGAGGAGAACTCGCTCATCCCTCCAGTGTGTCGCACCGCCTCGGCTCCCCCGACACAAGAGGCGGGGCGGGTCACGGCTGAGAGGCGATATGGGTGTGCATACGGGCCCCGTCGTCATTGAAGATGCTGATCACCTGAGCTGGCTTCCCACGTGCGGCGGACATCGCGTGCGGGATGCGGGTGTCGAACTCGGCAGCCTCGCCTCGAGTCAGAGTGAGGTCCTTTTCGCCGAGCCGAAGCCGGAGCCGCCCGGTGAGCACGTACAGCCACTCGTAGCCGTCATGCACCTTCAGCTCCGGCGGCACCTGGCCCGGAGGGTAGGTGATCTTGTAGGTGCGCACCGGTGATCCCTCGGGTGCCAATGGCGCGATGATGAGGCCGTCGCGCCGGATCACCGCCCGGTGGACACGAGGGTCGGGCGCCTCCAGGACGATGAGGTCGTCGACGTGGATGCCCAGCTGCCGGGTGAGGGGAACAAGGAGCTCGAGACTGGCCTGTCGCTTGCCTGACTCCAGCCGGGACAGCGTGCTGGACGACATGCCAGCGCGCGAGGCCAGGTCATCGAGGGTCCAGCCTCGCGAACGCCGCACCGCGCGCAGCCGCGCCCCGACCTGAGCCAGTTCCTCTTGCATGAGCCTTCCTCTCCGCAACGACAATTCTTGCCAATATCGCAAGTCTTCTTGCAATTGTGCCATGAGTCCCTTGGACTGATGGCATGGACACTCCAGTTTCTTCCTCGGCATGGGACGCGATCGTGGTCGGCGGAGGTGCCGCGGGGCTGTCTGCGGCACTGCTGCTCGGCAGGGCGAGGCGCCGGGTGCTCGTCATCGATTCCGGCAGCCCGCGCAACCGCTTCGCGGCTCACATGCACGGCGTGCTCGGCAACGAGGGCACCTCACCCGCTGAACTCGTCCGGAGGGGACGGGCGGAGGCCGCGTCGTATGGGGTCGAGTTCCACGATGGCACCGTCAGGAGCGTCCGGGACGCCGATGCGGGGCTGGCCGTGACTGCCTCGGGTGGCCGCCACGAGCACACGCGTTCCCTCATCGTGGCCACCGGCATCACCGACGAGCTCCCCAGCATCCCCGGCCTCGCGCAACGCTGGGGCACCAGCGTGCTGCACTGCCCGTACTGTCACGGCTGGGAAGTACGCGATCAGCGGATCGGCGTGCTCGCCACCTCACCCCGGAGCCTGCACCAGG
>JAATES010000076.1 GCA_015655615.1 Actinomycetales bacterium | reverse complement strand
GGCGGCGACCAAGGGGACCAGTAACGAGCGGGTCACGACAAAGGCCACGACGAAGACAAGGCCTGGGAGCATCGACTCCAGGAGTCCGCGTACTCCGCCGATGGACTCCAGGGGGTGGAACTCGTCGGACGTCAGGCTGCGCATCCCGGCCCCCGCAGCGGCGTCGGCGACCAGGATCGCCTCGACCTGTGCCTCGTGGACCTGTGCCTCGTGCTCCGGCGAGTCAGACACGGTCACTCCCCCGGCCGGGCACGCAGCTCATAACGCGGGTTGAACATGGTGGGCCGACCGCCGACTGCACTGGCAAAGCCCTCGACCCGCAGCCGTCGCCCCGGCTCGATCCCTGCGATCTTGCGCCTACCCAGCCAGACCAGTCGCACGACGCCAGAGCCGTCGTACAGTTCAGCCTCCAGAGCGGGCACCCCTTGATGCGGACGGAGGACGACCGAACGGATCACCCCGGAGAGCTGTGCCTGCTGCCGCATCCGGATCGCCCCGCACGTCTGACCACGGCCGTGCTCGGCCGCGTCGGCACGTTCCTCATCGGCGGCGATCTCCTCTGCGGAGACCAGTGCGCGCCGGACTGCGTCGACGATGCTCATCGAACCTCAGCGATCTCCGGTCCCCGCTTGAGCGGGTTGAAGTCCTCTGCCGTCACTGGCTTGGCCGGCTGGTCGACATCGTCCTCGGCAGACCCGTGGTCGAGCTCTGGCATGGTCAGCAAGAGCGTGTCACGCGGGGCCCGAGCCTCACCGTCACGGGTGACGATCACCCCGGACAGGAGCTCGTCGAGTTCCTTGGCCGACGCCGGGTCGAACGCCGCCTTGCCGGAGAACACACCGCGGACAAACCAGCGGGGTCCGTCGATGCCGACGAATCGCGCAGGACGCAGCCCCTTGCGACCCGCCGATGTGGTCACCGGCAGCTTCGCCTGGATCTCCTGGCCGAAGACTCCGGCGACCACGTCGGCAGATCCCCCGTCAGAGACCACCGAGGCTGCGATCTCGGATCGGATGTCATCCCAGATTCCCTCGGTGCGAGGAGCAGCGAAAACCTGGATCTGCAGAGCCGACTTGTTCAGCGTCACAGAGACGCCCGTGATGGCTTTCGTGTTCTGATCCGTCTCCAGGCTGACCTGCATCCCGTCCACTCCAGGGATGCGCAGCGCGCCGAGATCCACCATGCCCTCGGTCTGCGACCGCTCAGTGATGTCCCACGGACCGTTCGATCGGTCATACGCCGCGCGCTGCACACCGGAGCCCGCGCCATTCTGTTCCGGGTCGACAGCAGCTTCTGCGAGCGCACCGTCGGGAAGGTCCTCTGCCGCGTCGCCGTCAGCGAGGTCACCTCCGGCGTCTGGGCGCACCTCATCCGGCGCCACGTCCTCGTGTGCCGCCTTGTTGCGTCCTCGTCCTAACCAGCCCACGCGAATTCTCCTCTCAAGCCACCCCGATACCACGGGCCAGCCTACGGCGTTCCCCCGGAACCGCGCGACCACGACCGTACGCCAGTCGTATCAGGCCGACGGCGCCGCCGCCCAGCCGCCGCTGGATCCGAAGCCGGACTCGCCCCGGTCCGAGCCGGGCAACCGCTCAGCCTCGACGAATCGAGCTCGGACCACCGGCTGGATGACCAGCTGAGCCACTCGGTCGCCCCGACGCAAGGTGATGGCCTGCTGCGGGTCAGAGTTGTACAGCGTCACCTTGATCTCACCGCGGTACCCGGCATCGACGGTCCCCGGGGCGTTGACGATCGTCAGACCGTGCCGGGCCGCCAGGCCCGAGCGTGGATGGACCAAGGCCACGTAGCCGTCCGGCAACGCGATCGCCACGCCGGTGGGCACCGTGAACCGCTGAAGCGGCTCGATCACCACATCGATCGTGGTCACCAGATCCGCTCCGGCATCCCCGGGGTGCGCATAGGCGGGTGCCGACACCTCGCCGTCCAGCAACTGGACCAGGACCTCAGGACCGCCCATCACTCAGGCTGCACATTCGGTGCAGACCTGCTGACCGTTCTTCTCGTACGCGAGCTGGCTGCGGTGATGCACCAGGAAGCAGCTCGTACAGGTGAACTCGTCCGCCTGCCGGGGCAGCACCCGGACCGAGAACTCCTCACCCGAGAGATCTGCACCGGGCAGCTCATATCCTTCCGCGGCCTCCGCCTCATCCTCGTCCACCACACCCGAACTCTTGTCCGACCGTCGCGCCTTGAGCTCCTCGAGGGAGTCCTCACTGAGGTCTTCTTCAGTCTTGCGTGGTGCGTCGTAGTCAGTTGCCATACCTGGCTCACACTCCGATTCGTCCCGCCGCCGGCGGGGTTGCTTGAACTCGATGCAGTGCTAAGGCATCCGGGGGCCGAGTTGTTCCACGTCGGCGAAGGGATTCTGCAACATTTCGCGGCCGAACGCACATCGTGGCCGCTCCTCATCACTGATCTCGATCCGCCTCCGCCTCCTCGAGCAGATGCACCATAGCCCCTACGGTGGCCTCCGGGCCAGCGACCAGCATCCGATCATCCGCCTGACGGCCGCGCAGACCACGGACCACGCCGCCCGCCTCGCGCACGATCAACCCTCCTGCCGCATGGTCCCACGGCTGCATTCCGCGCTCATAGACAAGATCGAGCTCACCTGCCGCCAACCGGCACAGGTCCAACGACGCCGCCCCGATGCGCCGGATGTCGGCCACGTGCGGAAGCACCACAGACAACACCTGTGCCTGTACCGCCCGACGCCGGGCCGCGTAACCAAATCCCGTCCCCACCAGGCACTGTGCAAGCGGACGCTGCGGCCCGATGCGCACGAGCCCTCCCGCACGCCATGCGCCCTGACCCCGCGCGGCCGTCCACGACCGATCGTGAGGAACATCATGGACGGCGCCCGCCACCACCGTCCATGACTGCGGATCGATGCCGCCCTCGACGACGGCGACCGACACGGCATAGGAGTCGATGCCGTGCACATAGTTGACTGTGCCGTCGATCGGGTCCACGACCCACGTCAAGCCGCTGGTACCCGGGTGGGCGTTGCCCTCCTCTCCGAAGAACCCGTCCGCAGGCCGCTCCTGGGCCAGCCTCGCTCGCAGGTAGCTCTCGACATCCCGGTCCATCTGCGTCACCACGTCGGTGGGCGAAGACTTGGTGGCCGCCACCTGGACGTGCACCGGCTGACGCTCTCGGATCAGCCCTGCTGCCGAACGGGCCAGCCGCTCAGCCACGGTCATGAGTTCCAGTGGCGTCGCTTGGGACATCGCGGACAGCTCCCGTCAGTGCCGGATCCGGCACGGGTAGAAATGTGGCGGCGCACCGGTGCGGCTGCGTCATTGCGGATGTTACCCGTGCGACGCTAGAGGGGCATGACAACGACCCGCGGCACAGTGACGCCATACCTGTGTGCCTGGACTAGGAGGCCCTATGAGCGACGAGCTTGGCGGACCGTGGTCCGCCGCGTCCTCACACGTGCGACCGACCGTCCTCGAACTGACCGGAATCGACACCGATGGCGAGCACCTGCTGGTCCGCGGCCCGGACCAGACCACCTTCCGTCTGCGCCTCACCGACGAGCTCCGCGCCGCAGTCCGCGGGGATCGCGCCGGACTGGAAGCGCTGCAGTCCGCGAGTGAGGTCTCGCCGCGCGAGATCCAGTCCCGGATCCGCGCCGGTGAATCGGCCGAGGACATCGCCGCTCAGTCTGGGCTCTCGCTGGAGCAGATCCGTCGTTACGAAGGACCGGTCCTGGCCGAGCGCGAATATGTGGCGCAGCAGGCCCGCGGTGCGCGCCTAGGCGCGAGCAGCGACGCTCCGACGCTGGGAGACCTGGTCACTGACCGACTCGCTGCCCGTCATGTCGAGGTCTACGACCTCGAATGGGACGCCGCACGGTCGGCCACGGGCCAGTGGAACGTCTCCGTCGGCTTCCTGGTGGGGACCGAGCACAAGATCGCACGGTGGTCCTTCGACCTGAGGTCGCACAGTGTGCGAGCGCTGGAGGACGAGGCTCGCTGGCTCTCTGAGACGGAGATCCCCGACGAGCCCATTCCGGGGCGACGGCACCTGTCGGCCGTGCGCGACGAGCCGTTCGACTTCGACTCGGTCGAACGCACTGCGTCACCCCCAGCAGACCCCGTGACCGGTTCTGCAGTTCGTCCCGCCACACCGGAACCACCTCTTTCATCGGCCGCCTCAGAGGAACTCCTGGACGACCTCGCGCGGCGCCGGGGAGTGCGCCAGCACATCGAGATCCCCGGAGAGGACGATGACCAGTGGGCCGATGACGGGGCGT
>JAATES010000058.1 GCA_015655615.1 Actinomycetales bacterium | reverse complement strand
TCGGCATCGCTGAGCTGGGCCGACGGCGTCGCGAAGGCCAATGAGGTCAGGGGGCTCACTGATCGTCATGTCGTGGCGGTGATCGGAGACGGCGCCCTGACCGGTGGCATGGCCTGGGAGGCGCTGAACAACATCGCTGCCGCCAAGGACCGTCGCCTGGTGATCGTGGTCAACGACAACGGCCGCTCGTATGCCCCGACCATCGGCGGTCTGGCCCACCATCTCGACACCTTGCGGACCGCCCGGGAGTACGAGAGCTTCCTGGAGTGGGGCAAGCGCACCTTGAAGCGGACCGGACCGCCTGGACGATTCGCGTACGACGCGTTACACGGGCTCAAACGCGGCATCAAGGACGTGGTGATGCCGCAGGGCATCTTCGAGGATCTCGGCATCAAGTACATCGGCCCGGTCAACGGTCATGATGTGCTGGACGTCGTGCGCGCCCTGCGCCTGGCCAAGGACTACGGCGGCCCGGTGATCGTCCACGTCATCACCGAGAAGGGCCGTGGATACACTCCCGCGGAGCAGGACACCGCCGATCGTTTTCATGGCATCGGGCCGATTCATCCTGAGACCGGTCTTCCCGTGGCCCCCTCCCGCTTCGGCTGGACCTCGGTATTCGCCTCGGAGATCGTGTCGATCGGCGCGGTACGCGCCGACGTGGTCGGTATCACCGCGGCCATGCTCAGGCCGGTCGGGCTTGCCGACTTCGCGCAGGCCTATCCCGACCGTGTGTTCGATGTCGGGATCGCCGAGCAGCACGCTGCGACGTCTGCGGCCGGCATGGCCTTTGCTGGCCTGCACCCGGTTGTGGCGCTGTACGCGACGTTCCTGAACCGGGCCTTCGATCAGGTGCTGATGGATGTCGCGCTGCACCGCGCCGGCGTGACCTTCGTGCTGGATCGCGCAGGTGTCACGGGTGACGACGGGCCTAGCCACAATGGCATGTGGGACCTGGCCATGCTGCGCCTCGTGCCGGGACTTCACCTCGCGGCGCCACGGGACGAGCCCACGCTGCGTGCCGCACTGCGCGCAGCCGTGGACATCGATGATGCGCCCAGCGTGGTGAGATACCCCAAAGGACCAGTGGGTCCGGATGTGGACGCCGTGGACACGCTCGATGGAGTCGACCTGCTGCTGGGCTCCGAGGCGCCCACTGAGGAGGACCGGACGGGCGGGAGCGCTGTCCCATCGAATCCTGCCCGTGTGCTGGTCGTCGGCATAGGTTCGTTGGCGGCGGTCTCTCTCGAGGCCGGGCGGATGCTGGCAGACGGGGGACTCTCCGTGACCGTGGTCTCACCCACCTGGGTGCTTCCGCTGCCCGCTGTGCTGGTGAAGCTCGCCGGTGAGCATGATCTGGTCGTCACGCTCGAGGACGGGCTGGCACGCGGCGGGGTGGGCGCGCTGCTGCTGGAGGAGTGCAACGCAGCAGGGGTGCGGACCCCGATTCTTGTCCGGGGAATCGATACGCGTTTCCTCGATCATGATTCTCGCCCTCACATCTTGACAGCGCAACGACTGGACCCGGCGGATATCGCTCGTGACGTGCTGGACTCCCTGGCCATCCGGGACCTTCTTTAGCCCATTGGTCCTCGGTTCCCGCTGGATCTGGCAGGATGGCAACGGCCTTTCCTGCAGCAACGTGACTGCACCATTGTGACTGCACTTCTGCGAGTGCGTCCTCAGCGCGCTGCCGGCAACGCCATCAGAAGCCCTCAGCACCAGCCGGGCGGCGGACATGGAGATGACTCGGCGACGAGGCATCGAAGCGGGGGAGGCACATCGTGGATCACGGGACCAGCAATGTCAGGCGGGGAACAGCCTTGGCGGCGGCAGCAGCCGTCGCGTGGGCGGGTGCGCTGGTGGTTCCCGGTGCCTCTGCGTCCGAGCCCGGAGAGTCCGGGGGACAACCGCTGCAGAGCCAGACCAAGTCCTTCACGCCGGGGGCGTTGCAGGACCACCTCAGCAAGATCTCACCGCGCCTGTCCGGCGCAGACGGTCCGGTCCCGGTCTTCGTCCAGACCTCTGGGGCGGGCGCCCTGGCTACGAGCACCTCGGCCAAGCGCCAGGGGCTGGGCGGCGCGGGCGTCCGTTCACGGGTCACGTCCCGGGTCACGGCCATCCGGTCAGCCGCCTCCCGGGTGGCCAAGGCGGCAGCGAGCCTTGATCCGGCGACGGAGACTCTTTACACGACGGCCTACACGGTACCGGGTGTGGCACTGAGTCTCGACGCGGGGGCCATGGCAGCCCTCGCCCAGCGCAGCGACGTGGTCGCGATCACGCCGATCGTCCGGCGCTCGGTCTCGGACGTGCCCGCCACCCAGACGGCCACGCGGCCCGCCCATGCGGATGAGCTGGTGCAGGCCATCAGCACGTGGAACGCGGGTCACACATGCGCGGGCGCTTCGATCGCGGTGATCGATACCGGGATCGATTACACGCATGCCGACTTCGGCGGTTCCGGCACGGCAGCGGCCCACCAGGACGCCAGCGCGGCCGCGAACTCTCAGACCGCACCGTCACCTGCGTGGTACGACGCGACCAAGTACCTGGGTGGCTATGACTTCGCCGGGGAGAATTACGATCCCGATCCGGAGAGCGACGCAGCTGGCGCCACCGATCAGCCGGTTCCCGATGCCAATCCCATCGACGGTCCGGACGGCGACCACGGTACCCATGTGGCAGGCACGGCGGCGGGTTTCGGCGTGGTGAGCACGGGAACCTATCGCGGCGGCTACGACGGCCTCGACGCGGCGCAGCTCGACGACGACTTCACCGTGGCACCGGGCGCTGCTCCGGAATCCGGGCTCTACGCACTGAAGGTCTTCGGCGACCACGGCGGCAGCACCGACCTGGTGGGGGCAGCGCTGGACTGGATCGGCCAGCAGGTGGCCCTGGGCACGTCGATCGACATCGCCAATCTGTCTCTGGGCTCGGACTACTCCGCCGCCGATGACCCGGAGAACGCGAAGATCGACGCGTTGACGGCTGCCGGGGTGCTGGTGGTCGCGGCCGCAGGCAATGCAGGAGACGTCACGGATGCAGGCGGAAGCCCCGGCAATGCTGCGTCGGCCCTCACCGTCGCAGCGACCTCGACGGGGCAGTACACCTATGACTCCGTGCAGGTCACCGGGCCCAGTGCACTGACGGGAACCTACCCGGGCTATTACACGTCCGGCTATTCCGGGACGGGCGAGGTGACCGCGCAGGTGGTCAAGCTGCCTTCATCGAACGCCTGGGCCTGTCAGGCGCTCAGTGCGCTCCAGCGATCGCTGGTGGCCGGGAAGATCGTCTGGCTGCCCGTCGGCGACGCCGACGACCCGGGATGCGAGGTCACGGAGCGATTCGGCAGATTGGCTGCCGCCGCAGCAGCGGGAGTCGTCATTCCCTCTGCCGGTTCGGATCCACTGGGGGGCGACGAGGGCAATGCCGCCCTCCCCGGTGTGACGCTGACCGTCGAGGCCAGCGAGCAACTGGCGGCGGCGGCGGCCGCGGGCGCCTTGTCATTGCGCCTGACACCTGCGGCGAAGGTGGACCTCGACGTCGAGGTCGAATCCGACGTGGACACGGTCGCCTGGTTCAGCTCGCGCGGGGTCCACGGCTCCTACCAGGACATCATCAAGCCCGATGTCGCGGCGCCCGGAGTGTCCATCGTCTCGGCGGCCAACGGCTCAGGCACGGGTGCCGCGGTGATGAGCGGAACCTCGATGGCCACACCACTGACCGCCGGTGTGGCCGCGCTCGTCTCAGCCGCCCACCCGTCGTGGAACGCCGTGCAGCTCAAGACGCAGCTCATCAACACCGCGACTCACGACGTGATCGATCCCGTCAGCGGGAAGGCCTTCACCCCGTTGCGGGTGGGAACCGGCCGGATCGACGCCCAGGCCGCTGTGACCGATGAGGTGACGGTTCGCTCGGAGGAGAACGGCAGCCTGGTCTCTGCGTCGTTCGGAGTCCTGGAGGTGGCAGCGCCGCTGGTCCGGACCCGGACGCTGACGGTATCGAATGAGGGATCCGAGCCGCACACTTACGCGGCGCGCTACCAGTCGCGCCTCGCCATGCGAGGTGTCGCCTACTCGGTCAGCCCTGCGAGCGTGACGGTGCCCGCGCACGGTACAGCCACCGTCACGTTGACCTTGACCATCGCCGATCCCACTGCGTTGACCAAGCCCACCGACCCCACCCAGCCCGGGCAGCTGGGCCTGCTGGGGCGCGTGGAGAACACGGTGGCTGCGGCGTCCGGCGTGGTGATCCTCACCAGCGTCGAACCCGGTGCATCTGAACTGAGGCTGGCCGTCTTCGCAGCTCCGAAGCCGGTCAGTGCCATGTCAGCCGGGTCGCCGGTCTTCGAAGACGGCGCACTCGGGGGGGAGGTGCCGTTGTCCGGGAGAGGGTTCCTGCAGGCCGACCCCGACACGGACGCCGACGTGTTCGAATCGTTGGCGGTGCCGCTGGTGCTCGGTGCCGTCGATCCGGTCGATGCAGGAGTGGCCGCGAGCAGCGACCTGGTCGCGGTGGGCGCCGTCACCGATGGTCCTGCGCAGCCGAACCTTGCCGATGGCGTGCTGGGATTCGGAGTCGCCATGGCGGGTGACTGGGCGGCGCTGACGCCTGATGCTGCGCCCACGGTGACGTATGACACCACCGGTGACGGTCAGGACGACTACGTCACCTACGCCACCCCGATGGGCGACGGGCTCGACCTCATCGTCGCAGTGACCGTCAGGCTCTCGGATGGCGAGACGGTGGACATCGAGCCGGTGAACTTCGCCTTCGGTGACACCGACACCAATGTGTATGACACCAATGTGGTGGTTCTTCCCGTCGCGTTGACGGCATTGGGCTATGTGCGCACGTCGCCGCGCACGGAGCTTGCCTATCAGGTCTCGGTGGAGTCCGCCGACGGCCTGGTCCTGGACACGGCGCCCCGGGTGACCTTCGACGTGAAGCATCCGGCGCTGTGGTTCGGCGAACAGGGAATGGCGGAACTCCTTGTC
>JAATES010000317.1 GCA_015655615.1 Actinomycetales bacterium | reverse complement strand
CCGGCGTCGGGTTTCCCGATTCAACCGCTCGGTGGGGTTGTTGGACCAGATCTGGGTCCAGACCTCGGTGGGGAAGCCGGTGAACGTGAGGATGTCGGTGCGGGCCGCGTCGAGGTGGTCGTGGACGTCGGGGAGCTTGGCCTGGACGTGGTCGAGGAGCCGGTCGAACTGCGCGGTGACGGCGGTGGCGTCGGGCTGGTCATAGACCGAGTGGAGCATCGCTTTGACCGCGGGCCACATCGACTTCGGGGTGATACTCATCCAATTCGCGGCGTAGTGGGTGCGGCGGCGTTGCCAGCTGGCGCCGGGCAGGTTCGCTGCGGTCGCGTCCCGCAAGCCTTGGTGGGCGTCGCTGGTGACGAGCCGGACTGAGGTTCACCCCGAATCGTGGAGGCATCAGCTATAAGGAGTAGCTATGCCTGAGAAGCGCAAGAAGTACGACGCCGAGTTCCGTGAGGGTGCGGTCCGGATCGTTGAGGAGAGCAGGAAACCGATCGCCCAAGTGGCCAGGGATCTCGGGGTGAACGAGGGCACGCTGGGGAACTGGGTGAACCAGGCCCGGGCTGCCCGGGAGGGTCACGGTGAGCTGGCCAAGGACGACTACGAGGAGCTGCGACGGCTCCGCGCGGAGGTCGCCGAGCTGCGGATGGAGCGTGATGTCCTCAAGCGTTCCGTGGTCTTGTGGGTGAAAGAGGCGACGAAGTGAGCGTGGCACGCTTCATCGCTGACCAGAAGACCTTCTGGCAGGTGCCCGTCGCGGTGTGCTGCGCGTTGGTGGGGGTGAGCGTGTCGTGGTTCTACAAGTGGTGGCCCCGCGCCCAGGCCGGCGGGCCGCCAACGAAGCGGGCCCAGCGTCGCGCCGAGGTTGATGCCGCGGTCAAGACCGCTTTCGAAGCTGCCGGTGGACTGCATGGCTCCCCCCGGCTGGTCCACGATCTGCGTGATGCCGGGTGGGAGATCAGTGAGAAGACGGTGGCCGGCTCGATGCGTCACCAACAGCTGGTGGCTAGGCGAATCAGGCGCCGTAACGGGCTGACCCGGCAGGACAAGACGGCACCAAAGTTCCCCGACCTGCTGAAACGGGACTTCACCGCCCCCACGCCGAACTGCCGCTGGGTTGGTGACATGACCGAGATCCCAACCGATCACGGCAAGCTGTACCTGGCCACCGTGATCGACCTGTACAGCCGACGCCTGCTCGGTGCAGCCACCGGGCTGCACCCTGATGCGCAGCTGGCTTGCGACGCCATCAAGATGGCCGTGGCCACCCGAGGCGGCCGCCGGGCGATCTGGCGTGAAGATGAGGCCCAGCGGGTGATCTTCCACAGCGATCGGGGTTCGACCTACACCTCGAAGGCGTTCACCAAGCTGTGCCGCACGATGGGCATCCGCCAGTCGATGGGGCGGGTCGGGTCATGCTTCGACAACGCCGCCGCCGAGGCGTTCTTCTCCAGCCTCGAATGGGAAGTCCTGTCCCGACACCGCTTCACCGACACCCGCACCGCCCAAGGCGTCGTCCTCGACTGGTGCTGGGGGTTCTACAACCACACCCGCCGGCACAGCAGCGCTGACATGATGAGCCCAATCAACTACGAGGCCACCGCTCTCAACCGAGAAGCGGCATAAGGAACCCTCCACGGTTTGGGGTGAACCTCAGCTCATGTAGATGGCGTGGCAGTCTCCGGCGAGGGCGAGGCAGTAGTCGAGGTGAGCCTTGGTCTGTTCGTACTCGATGGTGCCGGTGTCGATCTGGGCATCGAGGAACGCCAGTCGCCTGGCGATGCGAGCTTGTTCCTCTCCTAGCAGGTCGAGTGGGACTACGCCGGCGTAGTGGGCTTGGAGCAGCTTCTTGCGCTCATCGCGCAGCGCGTCGCGTTCGCTCTGGTAGGCCTGCCGTTCGTGTCGTCCGACCTCGTGCAGTCGGTCGAGTTCAGCGGTGATGAGTTCGCGTAGCGCGGCGACGATGTGTGGGGCGATCTGGATGCGGCGGTAGTAGTCCTCGACTGCGGCTTCGATGTCCGGGATGAACATGGATTTGCGCTCGCAGTTGGTGCGCTTGGAGTGACGACCTGCGCAGATGAAGTAGGGGTAGATCACCCCCCGTCGGCTCTTGGCGTTGGAGAGGATCAACCGGGAGCCGCATTCGCCACAGTAGATACTGCCTTTGAGGTAGTGAGCGTGGGCTTGGGTCTTCTCCCCGGAGGCCTTGTTCGCGGCGAGGACCGCCTGGACTCGGTACCAGACTTCGGTGGCAACCAACGGCTCGTGCAGCCCGTCGTAGGTCGCTCCCCGGTACAGCACGCTTCCCTTGTAGTACGGGCTGGCCAGCATCTTCTGGATGGTGGACAGTGCCGGCGGCTTGGCCAGGCGCTTCGGCGTGGGCACCGTGGTCAGCCCGCGGTCGATCAGTTCCTCTCGCAGTGTGCTGGTCGAGTAGTTCCCGGTGGCGTATGCCTCGAAGGCCCACTTGACCAGTGGGGAGCGCTGGGGGTCGAGTTCTACGGTGCGAACCTCCCGTCCCAGCTCGTCGCGCTTGGTGACGTTGGGGTAGCGGGCGGGTGCCTTGCGGGTGGTGCCTCCCGTG
>JAATES010000251.1 GCA_015655615.1 Actinomycetales bacterium | reverse complement strand
CCGACCTGGCGATCCTGGTGGTCGCGGCCGACGACGGCGTGATGCCGCAGACGATCGAGGCGCTCAACCACGCCCAGGCTGCCGGAGTCCCCATCGTGGTGGCGGTCAACAAGATCGACAAGCCCGACGCCAACCCGGCGAAGATCCGCCAGCAGCTGACCGAGTACAACCTGGTCGCCGAGGAGTACGGCGGCGACACCATGTTCGTCGACGTCTCCGCACGCCAGGGCACGGGTATCGAGAGCCTTCTCGAGGCTGTCCTGCTGGTGGCGGACGCTGCGCTGGACCTGCGGGCCAACCCCAACAAGGACGCTCGCGGTGTCGCGATCGAGGCGAACCTCGACAAGGGCCGCGGCGCGGTCGCGACGGTGCTGGTGCAGTCCGGAACATTGCACGTGGGTGACTCGATCGTCGCGGGAACGGCCTATGGCCGGGTGCGTGCGATGTTCGACGAGCATGGCGGTGCCCTCACCGAGGCCACTCCGGCACGCCCGGTCCAGGTGCTTGGCCTGACCTCGGTGCCCCGCGCCGGTGACACCTTCCTGGTGGCACCGGATGACCGCACCGCACGTCAGATCGCTGAGAAGCGCGAAGCCGCCGAGCGGGCCGCGACCTTGGCGAAGCGCCGCAAGCGCATCAGCCTGGAGGACTTCACCCAGGCGCTCGAACAGGGCAAGGTCGAGACCCTCAACCTGGTTCTCAAGGGCGATGTCTCCGGTGCCGTCGAGGCGCTCGAGGACGCGCTGCTCAAGATCGATGTGGGCGACGAGGTCGAGCTGCGGATCATCCACCGCGGTGTGGGCGCCATCACGCAGAACGACGTCAACCTGGCGACCGTGGACAACGCGATCATCCTGGGCTTCAACGTCAAGCCGGCCGAGCGGGTGACCGAGCTGGCCGACCGCGAAGGCGTGGACATCCGGTACTACTCGGTCATCTATCAGGCGATCGACGACGTCGAGGCGGCGCTCAAGGGCATGCTCAAGCCCGAGTTCGAAGAGGTCCAGCTCGGCACTGCCGAGATCCGGGCGGTCTTCCGGTCCTCGAAGTTCGGCAACATCGCCGGCTCTCTGGTCCGTTCGGGCTCGATCCGTCGCGGTGCGAAGGCCCGCGTCCTGCGCGACAGCGTCGTGATCGGCGACAACCTCGCCATCGAGTCCCTGCGCCGGGAGAAGGATGACGTCACCGAGGTCCGTGAGGGCTTCGAGTGCGGCATCGGGCTCGGTTCGTTCAACGACGTCCGTGAGGGCGACGTGATCGAGACGTTCGAGGTGCGTGAGAAGCCGCGTTCCTGATCCGGCTCCTGCAGGACATCGTCGTGGGTGTGACGTGGCCGGCCGGTCGTGCACCGGCCCGGTCACGTCACACCCCCCACTGGCAACGAAGGGATGCGTCATGGCAGAGAACCCGCGCGCGATTCGATTGGCTGATCGCATCAAGGAGATCGTGGCGCAGCTCCTGGAATCCAAGATCAAGGACCCTCGGCTGGGCTTCACCACGATCACCGACGTGCGGGTGACGGGGGACTGCCAGCACGCTTCGGTGTTCTACACCGTGCTGGGCGGTGAGGAGGAGCGCGCCGACACCGCTGCTGCGCTGACCAGCGCCCGGGGCTTGATCCGGTCCGAGGTCGGTAAGCAGACGGGGCTTCGGCTGACACCCACGATCGACTTCCACCTCGATGCCATACCCGAGGACGCCCAGCACTTGGAGGGAGCGTTGGCGGAGGCGGCTCGCCGGGATGCGGAGCTGGCGGCTCTTCGCGCGCACGCCACCCACGCCGGGGACGCCGACCCCTATAAGAAGCCGGTGCCGCGAGACGAGGACGTCGACGAGGACGGTTTCGACGACTAGCACACCCGAGGGCGGGACCGCAGCCCGTCAGGTGTCAGTAGTGGTGATCGGCGCTGGTCAGGCGGGTCTCTCCGCTGGCTATCACCTCTTGCGACGTGGATTCGTCGCCGCGGCTCCCGGCAACTCGCAGGCAGAGGCGGAGGTCGGCCCCAGCTTCGTGGTGGTGGACGCGAACGATCGTCCAGGTGGCGCCTGGCAGCATCGCTGGAGGTCGCTCACGATGGCGACTGTCAATGGGATCTTCGATCTTCCCGGCTTCGCGCAGTCACCCCCGGACCCCGGAGAATCGAGCGCGGTGGCCGTGCCCCGGTACTTCGCGGCCTTCGAGAGGGAGATCGGGCTCGAGGTGCTGCGCCCGGTGCAGGTGAGCGCGGTTCGCCGGGTCGACGCCGACCCCCGCGGAGAGCTGCTGGTCGAGACGGATGACGCCCGGTGGACGGCCCGCGCGGTGATCAATGCGACGGGCACCTGGACCGCACCTCGCCGGCCCGAGTACCCCGGCGCCGCGACCTTCGGTGGCAGGCAGCTGCACGTGGCCGACTACCAATCGGCGGAGCAGCTGCGAGGGCTGGACGTAGCGATCGTGGGCGGCGGGATCTCGGCGATCCAGTTGCTCGATGAGATCTCCGCGGTGGCCACGACGCACTGGTTCACCCGCCGCGAGCCCGTGTGGCTCGATGGTGATTTCACGCCGGAGACGACCGGCCGCGCGGTGATCGACCAGGTCGAGGCGGACGTCCGTGCGGGGCGTCCGGTGGGGTCGATCGTGTCCTACACCGGATTGGTGCGCTCAGCTGCCTCGCGGGCCGCACAGGCTCGGGGCGCGCTGGTCCGCCGCCCGATGTTCGTCGCGATCGAGCCCGAGGGCGTGCGACTGGCAGACGGATCACTGGTGCACGCCGATGCGATCGTGTGGGCCACCGGTTTCGGAGCCGCGCTCGGGCACCTCGCCCCGCTCGGCATCGATCCGGAGCGCGGCATCATGATGAGCGGCACTGCGGTGGCCGACGAACCTCGCGTGCATCTGATCGGATACGGGCCGTCACAGTCCACCGTGGGTGCCAATCGTGCCGGCCGCCAGGCCGTGGCCGCTGTGGAGCGAGTACTCGGGATCACCGGTTCTTGACGAACGTCACGATTCCGCCGGACACGGCCCTGGCATAGCGTTCGCGTCCGGCGCGCGATCCCATCACCTTGGCCTCTTGTGCATTGCGCATCTCCCCGAGTTCCAGCATGACCGCGGGGCGGCTCGCGAAGTTCAGGGTGCCGAGGTCGCTGCGGCGTGACAATCCGCTGCGGATCGAGGTGGACCGGGTGAAGCCGCGCTTGGCGAGTGCAGTGAGCAGGCTCTCGGCCAGTTCCTGGCTGGGTGTGCGCTGGGAGGCCCGCAAGGCCGGACTCGACACGATGGCGAAATAGCCCCGCGCACTGCGTTGAACCGTCCCGTTGGCATGCAGGGAGACGAGCAAGTCCGCGTCATGTTCCCCGGCGAACTTGCCACGCACATCGACGCATGGCCCGGTGCCGGTGTCGGAGGAACGAGTCAGGATGACGGT
>JAATES010000078.1 GCA_015655615.1 Actinomycetales bacterium | reverse complement strand
GTGGCATCTGCCGGAAGGCCGTTGACCGAGTCCAGCCGCACCAGGGCGTTGAACTTCTGACGGGTGCTGAAACCGCTGTTTCCGCTGCCCTCGCCATCACGCGGGGCACGAATGGCACCCGTCACCGCGTCACCCCGACGCAGACCCGACTTCTTGACCTGGTTCAGTGACAGGTACACATCGTTGGGGCCCGGCAGGTAGCCGCTGGTGCGCACGAACGCATAGTTGTCGAGAATATCGAGGATCCCGGCCACGGGAACCAGGACGTCGTCCTCCGTCAGCTCCACCTCATCCAGACTGGCGACGTCCGGGTTGCCCCGCGAGTTACGCCCGCGCTTGGTCCGGTCACGATCCCGGTCACGATCCCGGAACCGCTCACGACCGCGACGGCGGCGGCCGTTGCGGTCGTCGTCCAGCTCGATCGTGCTCTGCCGGTCGTCGTTGCGGCGTCCGGAATCCTGCCTGGCCGCCGGCTCCTGCTGGCGGGTGCCATCCTGCTGGCGGGCTGACGACTCTCGTGGCGCACCGTCCGAGGCCCGCCCGCCGTCTTGACGGCCCTGGCGCTGGCGGCGAGCCCGCGGATCACCGGTGCCGTCGTTGGCGCGAACGGCACGATCGGGCTGCCCGCCCACAATGGGCAGATCAGCCGCGACGGTGGCCGCCCGGGCCGCGCGAGACGTGTCGGCATTGCTGCGTGGCTCGCTGCCGCGGGCCGCACTGGCCTCGGCGCCGTCACCGCCACGTGAGGGTAGGACGATCTCGTCGATGCTGTGCGCGCTGCCCTGGGTGCGAGCCGCCCGGCGCGGACGGCGTGATCCCGAATCTGCCGATGCCCCCGGCTCGATACCGGACACGACCGGACGCGTCTGCGCTGTCGCCGACGCCCGCGACGATTCGCTCTTGACCTCAGCCGCTCGAGCCTCGCCACCCTCGGAGGTGCGGGCTGCGGGAGGACGCCGATCTGCGGAGCCCGAAGCCCCGGGCCCCCGAGTCGACGTGATGGCCGCGGCCAAGTCGCTCTTGCGCATCTTGGATGTGCCCTTGACCCCGAGCGAGGCGGCCAGGGCCTGCAGCTCCGCGAGCTTCATCGTTGAGATGCTCGCACGAGAGGCGGTGGTGGCGGCACCCTGAGACGCTGCCAGCGTAGTGCTTTCAGTCACGAAGGATCCTTCTCCTCGTTCGCACCCGAGGACAAGCTCTCTCAGGTGCTGCGGGTGGTTACCTGAAATCAGGTCCACGGTGGTGAGTGACGTTGCTGCACCGGATGAGTGTGGCGCATCAGACGTCGGGTGTGTCCTCATCGCGACCGCCTCACAAATTCCAGGGCGATGGCGACAGCAGTCGGGGAAACGGAAGACCCCCCAGGCACAGACCCTGACTGCGCGGCCACGGCGGCATCATGAGGAGCCATACGGTGGTCTGCGGGGATGTGGTCTACGCCGGTTCCTCGTGATACGAGAACGGTGCTGCTGCGAAAGACAGTATCACTGTACCACTGGTCGCAGTCCCGCTGACCGCGACCCCGCCGACGTCAGCCGAGTACCTCGGACCAGGCCCCTGCCGTGGCGACTCCGGGGCGGATCATCTGCCAGCCGTCGGCGGTGTGTCCACCGTCTTGCACGGGCCCCAGCACCTCCGCGAAGATCGCATCCTGCATCGCGCGGGAGGCCCGGGTGGCGAGGACGAGGACCGTGGGCCCGGCGCCCGACACCACCGCGGCCAGTCCGGCTGCGCGCAGCCTGTCGACCAGCAGCAGCGATTGCGGCATGTGATCCGCTCGGTACTGCTGGTGCAGCCGGTCCGCAGTGGCTTCCAGCAGGTGGTCGTCATGGCCCGCCAACGCCGACACCAGCAGTGCCGCCCGTCCGGCGTTGAAGGCGGCGTCGGCATGCGGGACGGTCGCCGGGAGGACGGATCGGGCTCGAGAGGTGGCCAGCCGGAAGTGAGGGATCAGCGCAACCGGGTCCAGCAGCGGGGAGAGTGCCAGGCGGACGGCCCGTGGTCGTCCGCCTGCTTCGAGGCTCTGAGTCCAGGCGGCAGTCGCTCCACCCAGAATGGCAGCCGCGGCATTGTCGGGATGCCCCTCGAGTTCGGTGGCGAGCTCCAGGACGGTGGCATCGTCAAGGGCCTCCGGGTCCGCGATCAGCGCACGGGCAGCCACCAGACCGGCGACGGCCGCTGCGGCCGACGATCCCAACCCCCGGCCATGCGGGATGACGTTGCGGCAGGTCAGGTGGAGTCCCACCTGGGGGGCACCCACATAGTCCAGGCCGATGCGCATTGCGCGCGCAACCAGATGGGTCCCGTCGGACGGAACCTCTCCGGCACCCTCGCCGATGACGTCCACGACGACGTCATCGCGTGCCACGGCACGCACCTCGACCTCGTCCCGCAGCTCGAGTCCGAGTCCCAGCGCGTCGAACCCCGGCCCCAGATTGGCACTGGTGGCAGGCACGCTCACCCGTACATGGTCGGCACCCAGCTGCATGTCACACCAGTCCGAGGGCGTCAGCGATCGACACCACGTCAGCAGTCACCCGCTGTGGGACCACGTCATCGCCATCCGCGGTGCGCAATGCCCACTGCGGGTCCTTCAATCCATGTCCGGTCACCGTGATGACGATGCGCGCTCCCGCTGGCACGAGCCCGGCCCGGGCGCGTTTGAGGATCCCCGCCGCGCCCGCAGCCGAAGCCGGCTCGACGAACACGCCCACCTCGCTGGAGAGCAGCCGGTGCGCGGCCAGGATCTCATCATCGGTCACGGACTCGATGACGCCTCCCGACTCGTCACGGGCGTCCTCGGCCTGCTTCCACGATGCCGGGTTGCCGATCCTGATCGCAGTCGCGACCGTCTCGGGCTCCAGGATCGGGTGGCCTGCCACGATGGGGGCGGCCCCTGCCGCCTGGAAGCCCCACATCTGCGGCAGGTGCGTCGCCTTGCCCGCGTCCAGATATTCGCGGTAGCCCTTCCAGTACGCGGTGATGTTCCCGGCGTTTCCCACCGGAAGCGCATGGATCGTGGGGGCGTCTCCCAGCACGTCGATGACCTCGAACGCGCCGGTCTTCTGGCCCTGGATGCGATCCGGGTTGACCGAATTGACGAGTTCGACGGGGTAGGCCTCGGCGAGCTTGCGCGCGGCGATCAGGCACTCATCGAAGTTGCCGTCGACCTGCAGCAATGTGGCTCCGTGCGCGATAGCCTGGCTCAGCTTTCCCATGGCGATCTTGCCGTCCGGGACCAGGACGGCGCAGACCATACCGGCTGCGGTCGCGTAGGCGGCAGCCGAGGCGGAGGTATTGCCCGTGGAGGCACACACCACGGCCTTGGCACCCCGTGCGGCCGCTGAGGAGATCGCGGTGGTCATGCCGCGGTCCTTGAAGGACCCCGTGGGATTCATCCCCTCAACCTTGAGGTAGACCTCCGCACCCGTGAGCTCGCTCAGCCGCGCGGCGGCGACAAGGGGGGTGCCGCCCTCCCCCAGCGTGACGATGTTCGTCTGGACATGGGCCGGCAGGAGATCGGCGTACTCGCGGATCACGCCTTGCCAGATGTGTGCCATCAGCTTCCTTCAACTCTGAGAACGGAATCGACCGTGTGCACGGGCTCCAGGCCCGACAATTCGAGCACCGTGGCCGCCAGATCTGCCTCCCGGGCCTGGTGCGTGGTGATGATCAGCTCGGCGATGCCGTCCGAGGCGACCCGTCCCTGGCGAACGGCCTCCAGCGACACGCCATGCCGTGCGACGACTCCGGCCACCTGGGCCAGCACTCCCAGGCGATCAGCCACCCGTAAGCGGACCTGGTAGCGCGTCACAGCCGAATCCGGCGTGGCGATCGGCAACTCGGCGTAGGTCGACTCCGTGGGTCCCTGCCCGCCGTGGACGCGATGTCGGGCCACCGAGACGATGTCACCCAGAACGGCCGAGGCGGTCGGGGTCCCGCCCGCGCCACGGCCATAGAACATCAGCTCTCCAGCCGCCTGCGCCTCGACGAACACGGCGTTGAACGCCCCGTGCACACCGGCCAGCGGATGGTCGTTCGACACCAGTGCAGGGTGGACCCGCGCCTGGACACCGCCATCGGTGCGCTCAAGAATCGCCAGGAGCTTGATGACATGGCCGCTCGCCGTCGCCGAGGTGACATCGTCAGCGGTGATGCCGGTGATGCCCTCGCGAGCCACAGCAGCCAGGGGGACCCGGGTGTGAAAGGCGAGGCTGGCCAGGATCGCGGCCTTGGCGGCTGCGTCAAACCCTTCCACATCGGCAGAGGGGTCGGCCTCCGCGAACCCGAGCGCCTGCGCCTGCGCCACCGCCGCGTCGAAGGCTAGCCCGTGCATGGTCATCTGGTCGAGGACGTAGTTGGTCGTGCCGTTGACGATGCCGAGCACGCGCTCGACCCGGTCACCTGCCAGGGACTCCCGCAAGGGACGGACCAGCGGGATCGCCCCGGCGACTGCGGCCTCGAAGTACACGTCCACTCCGGCGGCCTCGGCCGCTTCGTAGATCTCCGGACCGTGCTGGGCCAGCAGCGCCTTGTTGGCGGTGACAATGCTCGCACCCGCATCGATGGCTTCGAGGATCAGGGTCTTGGCGGGTTCGATTCCGCCCATCAGCTCCACCACGATGTCCGCCCGGCGTACCAGGGCAGAGGCATCGCTGGTGAGCAACCGGGGCTCCACGGCAGCCTCGCGCGGAGCCGTCACATCGCGGACGGCGATGCCGACGATCTCCAGGGGCGCCCCCACACGTGCGGCGAGATCGTCTGCCTGTTCCCCGAGCAGTCGCACCACCTGGGACCCCACGACGCCCGAGCCCAGGACAGCGACGCGCAGTGCTCGCGAGTCTGCGGGTGCACCCGTCACAACTAGTCCTCCTTGATCGTGGCCAGTTGCCCGTCGGCCCCACACTCTGCAACCGCCGCAAGTCTACCGGGGAGCCGAAGGCTCCCCGCCCCTGTCTGCCCCTGCCGGGTGCGCCCGCCTGTCCGCGTGCGCGATGCCTCATGACAGCACCCGGTCGAATGGCCTCGCGTTAGGAGACCTTCGGCCTGCGGACGGGCCATGCCACGGTCAGGGCGGAGCCGAGGAGCAGGGCACCGCCCGCAACCCAGCCCGTGCCGTCTGCGGCAGGTGCAGCCTCCGCGGCAGTGGTGGTGGCCTGCTGCGGGACCACGGCGATCACAGCCTGCAGCGGGCCCTGCGCCAGGGACGCCGAGGTCCCGGTTCCGGTCTGCAGCACAGGGACCGCCGTCGTCGCTGCGACCGTGGCCGGTCTGGCCGTCGGCAGCTTGAGCGAGTTGGTCGCCGTCGGCTTGTCGCTGTCGTCCTCATCCGGGTCCTTGCCCGAGCCCGAGTCGTCGACCGTGGAGGCGTCGTAGCTGACGACGAGCTCGGTGGCCGGCTTCGCAGAGTCACGGGAGCCCCCGGAGGTGTACCAGTAAGCGGACTGCCCGGTGAGCACCTGGAAATTCACGAAGGACTGCGGGAAGGAACCCCAGTAGGCCTTATTGGTGGAGGTCTTCGCGGCCTGCTCGCCGTGCGATCCATTGGAGACCTTGACCGACACGCCCACGTAATCGGGCACCACGGTGATGCCCTTCGAACCGGAGACGTCGACGTCGGAGAGGGTGGCCAGGGTGATGGTCCGCCCCGACAGCTTGTTCCACTTGCCGGTGTCCTCCATGTCAGCGCCATAGCCAGACGCGGTTCCCTTGAGGGTCCCCGTACCGTCCTTCTTGACGGTCAGCACGGGATTGCTGACGCTCCAGTAGGTCATCCCCCCGTAGAACACCACGGTGAAGGATCCCTTCCAGGAGATCGTCGCCGTACCGGCATCCGGGTCCACCGTTCCGTTGCCGCCATCGATGGTCACCAGCGACTCGGTGCTGGTGCCACGTGCCGTGCTGACGGCTGTCCCGCTGCTGTCCTTGCACTTCGTGGCCCAGGTGGCGGTGTGATAGGCCCCGGTGCTGTCCGGCTTGATGATGCTGACCTTGCCCGAGGTCGCCCGGTACAGGCCATCGGATTCGGTCCAGGTGCGCGAGGACCCCGCGTTGCCCGCGACACCCGCCGACAGGAAGTTGCACCCGCCATAGAACGCCCCGGAGTTCGCCTCGTCATTCAGTCCCCACCGCAGCTGGGCGTCCGTGACCTTGAAGGACTTCGAGACCTTGGTGCCGGTATCCGGCTTGTCCGTGGATCCCGTCCCGCCGGTGCCCGGGTCCGGGATCTCGGGGTCGACGGTCCCTGGATCGGGGTCCGGCACGCGTGTCGTGTCGATCTCGGTGTACTGCGGGTCGTCCACGACGGCACCCAGCACCACGCCACTGACCGATGCGTCCTCGGCGACCTTGCGCGGCTGGATGGAGGTCGCAGCGCCCTCGGTCGTGTACCAGTAGGAGGACTGTCCGGTGAGCAACTGGTACTTGATGAAGGAGGCGGGGAAGGCGCCCCACCAGGACGCGTTCTCGGAGGTGCGCGCCGTCTGGGCGTTCCGCCCGCCGTCGGAGGCGACCGTCACGCCCAGGTAATCCGCCGTGGCGCTGAATGCACCCTCCTGCGCCTTGGTGTCGACGAAGGTCATCAGCTCCACGGTCGCCTGCGGCAGCGTCTTCCAGACCTCCAGATCGTCCATGTCCGCGCCGAACCCCGACAGCGTGGCAGTCAGCCGTGCGGTCCCGTCCGCCTGGACCTGCAGGATCGGGTCGGTGGCGGACCAGTAGGTCATCCCGCCGTAGTAGGCAACCGTGAACGAGCCCTGCCAGGCGATCTCGGCAGCGCCCGTCACCGGATCCACCCAGCCAGTGCCGCCGGTGATGTGCACCCGTGCCTCCGACGAGGTGTCCTCACCGGACGTCACCTTGCCACCGATGGTCGCTCCGCTGGCGTTGGTGCACTTGTTGGCCCAGGTGATCGCCTCGGTGCCACCGGATGCCTTGGGCTTGACGACTGAGACATTGCCATCCGAGGCTTTGAAGAAGTTGTCCGACTCCTTCCAGAGCCTGGCACTCCCGCTGTCACCGGCCTTGCCCGCCGACAGGAAGTTGCATCCGCCGAAATACGAGCC
>JAATES010000117.1 GCA_015655615.1 Actinomycetales bacterium | reverse complement strand
TGCTTGTCGATGCCACTGACCGAGAACTTGGTGGGGCTCTCCACCGCAAAGCTGATGCCCTGCGGCGGCCATACCACCACGGGGTGACTGAAACCGAGAGCGAACTCCAGGTCGGAACCCTTTGCCGTGACGCGGTAACCCGTGCCGACGATCTCGAGCTTCTTCTCATACCCCTCCGTCACTCCTGTGACGAGGTTGGCGAGCAGCGTGCGGGTCAAGCCGTGCAGCGAGCGGGAGAGCCGCTCGTCATTGGGGCGCGAAACGTGGATCTCCGCGCCCTCCAGCTTGACTGCGATGGGAGCGGCTGCAGTGTGCTCCAAGGTGCCCTTCGGGCCCTTGACCGTCACGAGTGCGCCGCTGATGGTGACATCCACGCCGGCCGGGACCGGAACGGGGATCTTGCCGATTCGAGACATGGCTCAGTTCTCCTTTCCGATTACCAGACGTAGGCGAGGACTTCCCCACCTACACCCTTCTTGGCGGCCTGCTTGTCGGTCAGCAGGCCTGAGGACGTGGACAGAATCGCCACTCCCAGGCCACCCAGCACCGTCGGCAGCTTGGTGGACTTGGCATAGACGCGCAGACCAGGCTTGGAGATGCGCTTGATGCCGGCGAGCGAGCGCTCGCGGTTGGGGCCGTACTTCAGCGAGATCGTCAGCTTCTTGCCGACCTCGGCATCCTCGACCGCCCAGCCCGAGATATAACCCTCCGACTGGAGGATCTCCGCGATGTGCGACTTGAGGTTGGAGAACGGCATCGACACCACATCGTGGTGCGCGGTATTCGCGTTACGCAGACGCGTCAGCATGTCTGCGATGGGGTCAGTCATCGTCATTGGGCTTCAGCCCTTCCTCGCCGGGGTATCCCTGACATGGAGCCAGGGACCTGCGACGTAGTTGTTTACCAGCTGCTCTTGGTGACGCCGGGCAGCTCACCGCGGTGAGCCATCTCACGCACGCAGATGCGGCAGAGTCCGAACTTGCGATACACCGAGTGCGGACGACCGCACCGCTGGCACCGAGTATAGGCGCGTACCGCGAACTTGGGCTTCGCAGCCGCCTTGTTGATGAGGGCCTTCTTCGCCATGTCAGTTCTCCTTGAAAGGGAAGCCGAGACGACGCAACAGGGAACGACCCTCGTCGTCGGTGGTGGCTGTCGTCACCACCGTGATGTCAATACCGCGAACGCGGTCGATCTTGTCCTGGTCGATCTCGTGGAACATCGACTGCTCGCTGAGACCGAACGTGTAGTTGCCGTGGCCGTCGAACTGCTTCGCGCTCAGGCCGCGGAAGTCACGGATGCGAGGCAGTGCGAGCGAAAGCAGCCGGTCCAGGAACTCCCACATCCGGTCCCCGCGCAGCGTCACGTGGGCGCCGATGGGCATGCCCTCACGCAACTTGAACTGGGCGATCGACTTGCGCGCCTTGGTGACCTGCGGCTTCTGGCCCGTGATCTGAGCCAGGTCGCGAATGGCGCCCTCGATCAGCTTCGAGTCCTTGGCGGCATCGCCCACGCCCATGTTCACCACGATCTTGGTCAGACGGGCGACCTCGTTGACGTTCCCGTGCTTGAACTCCTCCAGGAGTCCCGCGACGATCTCGTCGGAGTAGCGCTGCTTGAGCCGCGGCGTCACAGCTTCAACGGTGGTGTCGGTATCAGTGCTCATCAGATGTCCTTACCGGAGCGCTTGGCGACCCTGACGCGAACGTCCCTGGTGCGACCGTCGCGCTCGACAGTCTCAGTGCGGTAGCCGACCCGAGTGCCCTTCTTGGTCTCCGGGTCCACTACCATCACGTTGCTGATATGGATCGGAGCCTCGATGGTCTCGATGCCGCCTGTCCGCGTGCCGCGCTGCGTCTGCCCGACCTTGACGTGCTTGGTCTTGCGGTTCACGCCCTCGACGACCAGACGGTCATCGTCGACGTGCACCTCGAGCACGCGGCCCTGCTTGTTCTTGTCTTTGCCCGCGATGACGACCACCAGGTCGCCCTTCTTGATCTTGGCCATGAGTCAGAGCACCTCCGGAGCGAGCGAGATGATCTTCATGAACCGCTTGTCGCGCAGTTCACGACCGACGGGTCCGAAGATGCGGGTTCCACGAGGCTCGCCATCACCCTTGAGGATGACCGCTGCGTTCTCGTCGAACTTGATGTAGGAACCGTCCGGACGGCGCCGCTCCTTGGCGGTGCGCACGATGACGGCCTTGACGACGTCGCCCTTCTTGACGTTGCCGCCGGGGATAGCGTCCTTGACGGTGGCGACGATGACGTCGCCAATACCGGCGTAGCGACGGCCCGAACCACCGAGCACACGGATGCAAAGGATTTCCTTCGCTCCCGTGTTGTCGGCGACTCGAAGTCGCGACTCCTGCTGGATCATGTGATGAACTCCTGTCGTCGAGCTGGTTCTCGCCTCTCGGCAAGCCTTGCCGAACGGATATCTGTCATGCCGCCCGCGCTACTGCACCATGCGGGAGGCTCGGGTTCAGGGCGGGCCCAGAACCCCGGGCGTACTACTTGGCCTTCTCGAGGATCTCCACCAGGCGCCACCGCTTGGTCGCGGACAGCGGGCGGGTCTCCATGATCAGCACGAGGTCGCCTACGCCGGCCGTGTTCTGCTCGTCGTGGGCCTTGACCTTGCTGGTGCGCCGGATGACCTTGCCGTAGAGCGGGTGCTTGACCCGGTCCTCGACCTCGATCACCACGGTCTTGTCCATCTTGTCGCTGACCACGTATCCGCGCCGCGTCTTGCGTGCGGCGCGAGGCGTAGCGGTCGCAGTGCTCTCAGTGTTCTCGCTCATTCCAGCCTCACTCGCTCGCGCTCGGTGCCGTACGGATGCCGAGCTCACGCTCACGCAGAATCGTGTAGATCCGCGCGATGTCTCGCTTGACAGCCTTCAGCCGACCGTGATCGTCCAGCTGGCCGGTGGCCAGCTGGAAGCGGAGGTTGAAGAGCTCCTTCTTGGCGTTGTCCAGTTCTGCGACCAGCTTCTCATCGGTGAAACCGTCGAGCTTGTCCACAGTCAGGTCCTTGGTACCCAATGCCATCAGTTCGCACCACCCTCGCGCACCACAAAGCGGCACTTCATCGGGAGCTTGTGCATCGCACGGCGCATGGCCTCACGGGCCAGCTCCTCATCGACGCCAGCCAGCTCGAAGACGATCCGGCCCGGCTTGACGTTGGCGATCCACCACTCAGGAGAACCCTTACCGGAACCCATGCGGGTCTCGGCCGGCTTCTTGGTCAACGGACGGTCCGGGTAGATGTTGATCCAGACCTTACCGCCACGCTTGATGTGACGGGTCATCGCTATACGAGCGGCCTCGATCTGCCGGTTGGTGACGTAGGCGGGCGCGAGCGCCTGGATGCCGTAGTCGCCGAAGGCGATCGTGGTTCCACCCGATGCCTTGCCATGTCGATCGGGATGGTGCTGCTTGCGGTGCTTGAGCCTGCGGGGGATCAGCATGCTCAGGCCTCCGTTCCGGTCTCAGCGGTCGGTGCCTGCACTGCAGCAGCAGCGGGCTCAACCGGTGCGGATGCGCCCGCGCTGGGACGCTCAGGACGACGGGCGCCGCCACGAGCGGGACGGTCGTTGCGACCGGCGCCGCGAGGAGCACGAGGCGCCTGCGAAGCCTGCTCGCGAGCGAACTCCTTCTCGGTGACGTCGCCCTTGTAGATCCAGACCTTCACACCGATACGACCGAAGGTCGTGCGGGCCTCGAAGAATCCGTAATCGATGTTGGCGCGCAGGGTGTGCAGTGGCACGCGGCCCTCGCGGTAGAACTCCGATCGGCTCATCTCCGCGCCGCCGAGGCGTCCGGAGCACTGCACCCGGATGCCCTTCGCACCCGCACGCTGGGCCGACTGCATGCCCTTGCGCATGGCCCGGCGGAAGGAGACACGGCTGGCGAGCTGCTCGGCGATACCCTGGGCGACCAGCTGGGAGTCGATCTCGGGGTTCTTGACCTCGAGGATGTTGAGCTGGACCTGCTTGCCCGTCAGCTTCTCGAGCTCGGAGCGCAGGCGGTCCGCCTCAGCGCCACGACGACCGATCACAATGCCCGGACGCGCCGTGTGGATGTCCACGCGGACCCGGTCACGAGTGCGCTCGATCTCCACCTTCGAGATTCCCGCACGCTCGAGGCCGCTGCTCATCAGCTTGCGGATGGCGACGTCCTCCCGGACGTAGTCCCGGTAGCGCTGGCCTTCCTTGGTGCTGTCGGCGAACCAGCGCGAGCGGTGATCGGTGGTGATGCCCAGGCGGTACCCGAGCGGATTGACTTTCTGTCCCACTATCGGGCCCGTCCTTTCTCTTCACGCGGGGTGACGACCACGGTGATGTGGCTCGTCCGCTTCAGGATGCGTCCCGCACGGCCCTGGGCCCGGGGACGGAAGCGCTTGAGTGTGGCGCCCTCGTCAACAAAGATCTTGCTGATGACCAGGGTGTTGCGGTCGAGGTTCTCGGTGGTCACCGCGTTGGCGGTGGCCGACTCGACGACCTTGAGGACGTCAGCCGCAGCTGACTGCGGAGCGAACTTCAACGTGGCGATGGCGTTGTCGACAGCCGCGCCGCGCACCAGGTCCGCGACCCGGCGCACCTTCTGGGGCGTCGCCCGCACAAAACGGGCCACAGCGAACGAACCGGCGGCGTCGCCCAGCAGGCTCAACCGGCGCTCGCTCGGCTTCTCGATGTTACGAGGTGTCGCACTCATCGCCGGCGCCCCTTCTTGTCGTCCTTCACGTGGCCGCGGAAAGTGCGCGTAGGAGCGAACTCTCCGAGTTTGTGACCCACCATGGCCTCGGTGACGAACACCGGGGTGTGCTTGCGGCCGTCGTGCACCGCGAAGGTGTGGCCGAGGAAGTCCGGCGTGATGACCGAACGGCGCGACCAGGTCTTGATGACGTTCTTCGAACCCGCCTCGTTCTGGACGTCCACCTTCTTTTGAAGGTGGCCATCGACGAAGGGGCCCTTCTTCAGGCTGCGTGGCATCTGTCAGGCTCCTATCAGCGCTTCTTGCCAGTACGACGGCGACGGACGATGAGCTTGTCGCTCGGCTTGCCCGGGCGACGGGTACGACCCTCGGGCTTGCCCCAGGGGCTCACGGGGTGACGTCCACCGGACGTCTTGCCCTCACCAGCACCGTG
>JAATES010000332.1 GCA_015655615.1 Actinomycetales bacterium | reverse complement strand
TGCCTCCGAGCGGACGACGGGATTCGAACCCGCGACCCTCACCTTGGCAAGGTGATGCTCTACCACTGAGCCACGTCCGCATGCTTCCGGCGGACCTTGCGGTCCGTTCGGCGCCTTCCAGACTCTAGCGGACCAACGGGCCAGACGTCCACCTGGCACCCCGCCCACCTCGGAGGTCGCCCTCCGCGCGACGGCTCGGCCTCCCCGGGTTGCGGGTCAGTCCGGACATTTCCGTCACCTTGCGCCTGTGACCAGTAACGTGTGCTCATGCAGGAATCCCCACCGGCCCGCCATGCCTGTCACGGGTACGTCCGGCAGGGGCATGGTGGCTCGGCACGCTTTGGCGGCATGCGCTACTGGGACGTGGTGGAATCCATCGATGTGGAGCAAGATCCCGGCCGGCTCGCCGAGGGTGTCTGGATCCTCGTCGCCGAGTTCGATGGAAGCACGCGCGCCTGGCGTTTCGCTCACAGCGAACGCGCCTCGGGGGCCGGTCCGCAGGCTGGAGAGTACGGGGTGTGGTCCGGGCCCAGCGGGCGGGAGTGGACGTCGTCGCTGAATCGTGAGCAGTACGTCTCAGCAGTCGAGGCGGTGCGCTCAGCGATCTACGAAGGCGAGGTCTACCAGGCCAACATCTGCCGGGTGCTCTCCGCCCCGGCCGAGGACGAGCCGTCTGCACCGGGGCTGGACAGGGTGCTCGCCATCGGCAACCCGGCGCCCTACGGCGGATACATTCAGGTGCCGCCGAATCTCGTCAGCCCCGATAGCGGTGCTCCGATCGATCCGGTCTGGATCGTCTCCGCGTCTCCCGAGCTCTATCTGCGGAGGGACGGCGCACTCCTGACCTCCTCGCCCATCAAAGGCACGGCGGTCGCCGCCGAAGGACTCACCGGCAAGGACGAGGCCGAGAACGTGATGATCACCGACCTGGTACGCAACGACCTGCAGCGGGTCTGCGAGCCGGGGAGCATCGCGGTCGTCGATCTGCTGAAGACGCAGGCCCACCCCGGGCTGGTCCACCTCGTCTCCACGGTGCAGGGACGATTGCGTGCTGAAGTCGCCTCGGACCCGCTGCTATGGCAGCAGCTCCTCCAGGCGACGTTTCCGCCGGGCTCAGTGAGCGGAGCTCCGAAGGAATCGGCCCTGAGGATCATCGCGGCGCTGGAGTCCGTGCCACGGGGGCCTTATTGCGGCGCCATCGGCTGGGTTGACGCAGGATCGGGAACAGCCGAACTCGCGGTCGGAATCCGGACGTTCTGGTGGGAGCGTGACGAGACCCGTCGCGGCTGGCTGCGCTTCGGGACGGGGGCCGGGATCACCTGGGGGAGCGACCCCGGGGGGGAATGGGAGGAGACCGAGTTGAAGGCACGACGGCTGATCGCGCTGGCATCCTCAGACGGGAGCACGCCGGACTGCGCGGTGGCTGAGAGGCACCCGTGACCGCCTCCTCCCGCCCCGGATCCGACGAGGCTGCCTGGATCGCCGGTGAGGTGGTCCACCCCACGGCCTTGCGGCTGAGTATCGCCGACCATGGATTCAGTGTGGGCGACGGGCTGTTCGAGACCTGCGCGGTCCGCGATGGCGTGCCCTTCGCGCTCAGCAGGCATCTGCGGCGGCTCATGGGCTCAGCCCTCACCCTGGGCCTCGACTGCCCGCCGGTGGAGACGCTACGCCAGGCCGTCGCGGAGACGCTGCATGCGGCGCCGCGTGCTGGGCGCGTGAGGCTGACGGTGACATCCGGAGCAGGCCCGGCGGGTGCGATGCGGGCGGACGGTCCCGCGACGGTGGTGGTGACGGCAGGCCCGGCCCCTCGACGCGCGCTCCGTGCCACGGTCGTCGAGTTGCCGTGGGTGCGCAACGAGCGGTCACCGCTGACCGGCCACAAGTCCACCTCCTACGGCGAAAGCGTCCAGGGATTGCGGTATGCGCGCTCGCGTGGTGCGGATGAGGCACTGCTGGCCAACTCTCGCGGCGAATTGTGCGAGGGGCTCGCCAGCAATGTGCTCCTCGAAATCGACGGCATATTCGTGACCCCTGCACTGGACTCGGGCTGCCTGCCCGGAATCACCCGCCAGCTGCTGCTGGAGTGGGCCGAGGCAGCGGGGCTGGCGGTGCAGGAGGCGACCTTGTCCATGACCGTGCTCGACGAGGTGCGGTCGGGCCGAGCGGGACTGCTGATGACCAGCAGCGTGCGGGGTGTGACCGCTGTCTCCCGGCTGGACGGGCGCAGGGTCGTCCAGGGAGAGCTGGCGCAGGCCCTCAGCGATCTCTATGACCGCCGGTCCCGCGACGAGATCGACCCCTGATGCGGTGCGATCTCGGGCAGATGATGACGGGGTCGACGGTGAGCCGTATGCGGCAGGTCTCGCCACAAGTTCGCGCCAGGCTCTGTGACCGGCTACGATAATCCAGCGATGTCGTCCCTGGGACGCTCGTGCGGGGCGATTGGCGCAGTGGTAGCGCGCTTCGTTCACACCGAAGAGGTCACTGGTTCGAACCCAGTATCGCCCACCAGGAGAAGACCCTTGATCCATGCAGGAGTGGATCAGGGGTCTTTCTCAATGCCGGGAGCACCCGGACTCCGTGCTTCCAGGCTGCAGCCATCCTTCCAGAGCCGCAGCGATCTGCTCCCTGCGCTCGATTCCGAGCTTGCGGTAGGCACGGGACAGATGTGTCTCAACTGTCTTGGTGGTGACGAAGAGCTGTGGGGCTATCTGTCTGTTGGAGGCGCCGGAGGCAGCCAGATCACACATGCGGCGTTCGCTGACGGTCAGCGCATGCGGGCCGGTGACCTCCGCCTGGAGTCTGCGTCCGCCGGCGGCCGCGAGTTCCGTGGCGGCCTGTGCGGCAAGCGGCAAGCGGCAAGGCGCCGCATCGCACCGCAGTGTCCCTCCCAGACCTGAGGACCTCACGGGCGTGCGCCGCGAGCCCCGCGCGGCGCAAGGCCGCACCGAGCGCGACCTGGGCCCGGGAGTGCTCCAGCTGTGCATCTGAGGTCGCGAGCAGCGCGACTGCGTCGCGCAGGGCGGACAGATTGCCGGTCAGTTCTGCGAGCATCCGCGTAGGCTTGCCGATCGCGACGGGCGATCCGGCCGGGACGACCAGGTCGAGTTCCGAGACCGCGACCGCTCGCGCCCGCGCCGGTTGTCCCAATTGCCAGAGCGCTGGTACCGCCACGGATCGCCAGGAGCACCACCCAGGGGCGTCATGAACCATCGCCAGGGCCTGCCGGCCGCACTCCTCCGCCAGCGTCAGCGCCCGATGCGGCTCTCCGTCTGCCATCGCCAGAGCAGTCAAGGATCGCAACAGCGGGATGGCCCCCGAGTAGCCCGAAGTGTTCAGGTCGGCCTCGGTAACGTGCTGCGCTTGGTCACGTGCAGCGCCGAGGTCGCCCCGGTCGAGGTGTGGCCCAGCATCGCGCGCTGTGCCAGGCGCATGATGACGTCACCCGGTTGGTTCCGACGGCATCGAAGGCCTGGTCAGCCAGGAAAGTCCGTTCCCCCGGGGTGGATCCGTCCAAGTCGCCCCGCGCCCTGAGCCGGGATTGGGCTCCGGCGATCTGATCGGGGACTTGCCGCGTGGTGGCGATCGGCGAGGCTTCGACGATCAGTGTGAGCTCATGGCCGGACGGATCGCTCTGTGCCAGCTCCTGGAGGCCGTCGAACGCCTCCTGCAGCGTGTCCATGGTCGGGGAATACGCCCCGGCCATGTTCCAAGCGGCAGAGAGACCCAGCGCAGCCTCGGCCCGGGTCACAGGGTCCTTGGCCAACGTGTAGGCAGACTGGAGAGACCTGAGGCCATGCGGGTCCGCAGCGTGCAGTTGAGCATCGCCCCACGCGAGCAGCACGGCGGGAAGCTCCGCGGCAGGAGGCGGCTCGGCGACGGCCCGGAGCAATAGATCCGCTGCCGTACGAGGGCTTCCTGCTGCCAACGCGTCAGCCGCCGCCTCACGCAACCGGTCCGCCGCAGCCGCCGCCTGTGTCACGGTGAGGCGCTGTGTGACCGAGGCGATCACCGAATCGGGCGCTACAGCCCGGACGTCTGCGGCCTAGGTCGCCGGGCTCACCGCCAGAAGGTCCGCGAGGGCGACGGCGAGGAACGGGTTGCCACCCGTGAACTCCGCCGCGGTCTCAGCCAGCACGGGGTCAGACGTGCGCAGCAGCGCTCCGACGGAGCGGGTGCACAGCGGGCCGAGCCGGAGGACCCGGGCAGTCGGGGGCGCGGGCAGCCCGGCGAGCACGGCTCGGCGGCCCTCAGTCGCGGCGCCAGGTGCGGGAGGAAGAGCAACGAGTCCTCATCGGCCCCTTGTGCGTCATCGACGATCACCAGCCGTGGTTCGTCCTCGGCGAGGCATTCCACCAGCCAGGTCAGGCCATGGAACATCGCGGCCTGGTCCACCTGTCGGGTCTGTCTGCCCAGGATGTGGTCGACGACGGGCCGCGCTGGTCCTGGGGAAAGCCGGATCGCTCAGCCTCCGGACATTCCCTGAGTGTCCGGTCGAGGAGCTGGCGGACGACCCCGAAGGGTGCCTGGTCCTCCAGCTCGCCAGCGGTGGCCCACCACGACGCGGCCTTCTCGGAGGTCGCGGCCAGCTCGCGGAGGAGGGCTGTCTTCCCGAGGCCCGGAGGCCCCGTGTCCAGGACCAGCCCGCCCCGGCCCGCGCGAGCGAGACTCAGCATCGACCGGAGTTCGTGGATATCGTCTTCTCGCTCGAGGAGCCGGCCTCACGAGTCCATGGATCGCAATCTCACCGACGTGCGCTGTGGTGGTCCACCGTTGGGCTCGGCGACCCGGCGGGACGGGAATAGCCGGGACCACCCAGAGTGTTCCCGTAAGGTCATGACTGACCGTTCGCGGTCGGAGCATACGGACGCCTTCACGGATTCGAACGGATATCTGAGCAGCCAGGGCGACGCCGCAAGGTCGCCGTCCAGACATGGAGAGACCATGAGTGAGACCACCGAGATCACCACGCACGGCGTGATCCTCACCGACTTTGCTGCCGGCAAGGTGCGCAGCCTGCTGGAGCAAGAGGGACGGGACGACCTCCGCCTCCGTGTTGCCGTGCAGCCTGGCGGCTGTTCTGGCTTGATCTACCAGCTCTACTTCGACGAGCGCATCCTTGATGGTGACGCAGTCAGGGACTATGACGGCGTCGAGGTCGTCGTCGACAAGATGAGCGTTCCCTATCTCGAGGGAGCCAAGATCGATTTCGCTGACACCATCGAGAAGCAGGGCTTCACTATCGACAACCCGAACGCAGGCGACAGCTGCGCGTGCGGTGGTTCGTTCTCCTGATCGGCGTCGGGTCCGGGATGCGGTCACTCGCCACGGGTGACCGCATCCAGTGCCTTCGGCAGTTGTACCAAGAACTCTGTGACCTCGGCCCCGGTACTCCGGTGGTCCAAGGTGACACGCAGATGCCCGTCGAAGGGCACCCCCATCGCCACGAGCACATGATTGGGCTCGATGGTGCTGGACGTGCAGGCGGAGCCCGTGCCGACGGAGATCCCGCGCCGGTCCAACTCGGCCGCCACAGCCTCGCCGTCGACTTGATCGATGGCCAGCGACACGACGTGGGGGAGTCGCGCGTCGTCCGCTCCCAGAACCCTCACCGCGGGCAGCTTTGCTGCGTCAGCTCTGATCTGATCCGTCAACTCCCGTAAACGCGTCGCTTCGGCTGCTTGGACGGACAAGCTCTCCTCCAACGCCACGGCGGCCGCAAAGACCGCGGGGGCCCCCACGCCTCCGGGGAACCACGCGTTGACGTCCTCGGGCCAGTCGGGACGCATCCTGACCCGGGACCGCGACACCACGGCGCCGATGCGAACCGGAGCTCCCCATTCGCCGGCATCGAGGGCCAGGAGGTCCCAGGCGGGGGATACCGGCACATGTCCCAGTGAGGCCCCCGCATCCACCAGCAACGGAACGCCGAATCGTGTGGCTTCGGCATGGACCTGCTCTACAGGCTGGAGTGTCCCGACCTCCACATTGGCATGCTGCAGGATCGCCAGGGAGGGGGGTTCCTGCGCGATCGAGGCCTCGAAAGCCTCCGCATCGACCCGGCCCCACCGGTCGACGGGAATCCTCGTGAGCTCGCCTGCGTAGCTCGCCGCATGTAACAGGCTGGACCGTTCGGCGCTGCCTGCAATGATGCGCGCGCCGTGGCGGCGCTTGCGGGCTGCGACCACGGCACGGATCGCGAGGTGTACGGCCTGGGTGTGCGAGGACGTGAAGATCACGTCGTCGGGGCGTGCCCCGACGGCGTCTGCCACGACCGATCGAGCTGCTTGGAGCGAACGGGATGCGCGCCGGCCGTCGCTATGGCTGCGCAAGGGATCGGCCCAGAGGCTGTCGGCGCCTCGGTGGAGGCCCGCCAGGGCAGAGTCGCGAGGACGGGCCGCGCCAGTGGCATCGAGGTAACTCACCGTCGAACCGTACCTCGCAGGAGCGACTTGGTGACAGTGCGCTGCGAAGTGTGCCGAAGCCGCCCGATTCGTCCGGTGAGTCCGGACATTCACGGGGGAACACCGCCCCGAATGGCGCATCCACCGGGCAGCTTCGCGATAGGCTCTGTGCTGTTGAGGACGAAGGTCCCGGCTGGGCCGCCCCGTACTCGGCTGTGGACGTCCTGACTGGCGACAAGACGTGAGAGGCCCCCCTTGCACTCGCAACACAAGACTCCGAACTGGCGACGTCGGCTCATCGTGGCGACGGCGTCCGCTGGCGCGCTCCTTGCACTGTCGGGATGCTCTGCCCAAGAGAAGCGTGGCTACCTGCCAGGCTTCGAGGATGGTGCGGTCACGAACCAGACTGATCGGATCACCCACTTGTGGGTCGGGTCCTGGACCGCCGCGCTGACCATCGGCATCATCACCTGGGGCTTGATGATCTGGTGCGTGATCGCGTACCGACGACGCTCCGGCGACAACACCTTGCCGGTGCAGACTCGCTACCACGTACCGCTCGAGCTGATGTACACCGCCGTGCCCTTGATCTTGATCGGTGGTCTCTACTTCTTCTCTGTTCGAGACACGTCGGCGATCCGTGACGTGTCCCACGAGGCCGACGTCACCGTTGAGGTCATCGGCAAGCAGTGGAGCTGGGATTTCAATTATCTTGACAACGACGGGGCGCTGGACGTCGACGGAGGCGCCTACGTCACCGGCCAGCAGGTCGACAACGTCTCTGCCCTGAATCGTCCGCTACTGGACGACGCCGGGTCGGTCATACCTGGCACCGACGCCACCTTGCCGACCTTGGTCCTGCCCGTGAACAAGATGGTGGAGTTCGACATCGAGTCGCGTGACGTGATCCACTCCTTCTGGATCCCGGCGTTCCTGGACAAGATGGACATGGTCCCCGGTCGTCACAACGTCTGGCAGGTGACCCCGACCCGGGTGGGGACGTATGCGGGCAAGTGTGCGGAACTGTGCGGTGAGCACCACTCCGGCATGCTGTTCAACGTCAGAGTCGTGACAGCGGCGGAGTACACGGAGTTCCTTGAGGGCCTGCAAGAGTCGGGGCAGTCCGGACGACTGGGCCTAGACCTCAATCGCCAGCAGGCGGAGCCGGCAGACACCAATGAGGCAGCAGATGCCGGCGAGACCACCTCGGTCGAGGTCGCCACCACCGAGGAGGAGCACTGATGAGCACTGCAGTACCGATCGACGGCGTCCCCGGGTTATCGGCTGGTCGTCAGACTCTGGGCCGCACCGTCATCAAGTGGATCACTTCGACCGACCATAAGGTGATCGGGTATATGTACCTGATCACGTCTTTCCTGTTCTTCTGCATCGGCGGCGTGATGGCGTTGCTGATCCGCGCCGAGCTGTTCAGTCCCGGTCTGCAGCTGGTTCAGAGCGCCGAGCAGTACAACCAGCTCTTCACGATGCACGGCACCATCATGCTGCTGCTGTTCGCCACTCCGCTGTTTGCCGGATTCGCCAACGTCCTGGTCCCCTTGCAGATCGGCGCGCCGGACGTCGCATTTCCGCGGCTGAACATGTTCGCGTACTGGCTCTACCTCTTCGGCGGTCTGATCGCGACGGCCGGCTTCCTGACACCGCAGGGCGCTGCCTCGTTCGGCTGGTTCGCTTACGCTCCGTTGTCGGGCTCCACCTTCAGTCCCGGCCTGGGAGGCGACCTCTGGGTCTTCGGCCTCGCCATGACGGGATTAGGGACCATCCTCGGCGCCGACAACTTCATCACGACGATCATCACGATGCGTGCGCCAGGCATGACGATGTTCCGCATGCCGATCTTCACCTGGAACACCCTGGTTACCAGCATGCTGGTGCTCATGGCCTTCCCTCCGCTGGCCGCGGCGCTGTTCGCCCTCGGAGCAGATCGGAGGCTCGGGGCTCAGGTGTTCAACCCCGAGAACGGCGGAGCCATCCTCTGGCAGCACCTCTTCTGGTTCTTCGGGCACCCCGAGGTGTACATCCTGGCTTTGCCGTTCTTCGGCGTGGTCTCCGAGATCCTGCCCGTCTTCAGCCGCAAGCCCATCTTCGGCTACAAGGGCCTGGTATACGCGACGATCTCAATCGCTGCGCTCTCCGTGACAGTGTGGGCGCACCACATGTATGCGACCGGAGCAGTGCTGCTGCCGTTCTTCGCCTTCATGACGATGCTGATCGCGGTACCGACCGGAGTGAAGTTCTTCAACTGGATCGGCACCATGTGGCGGGGCAAGGTGTCGTTCGAGTCACCGATGCTGTGGTCGATCGGGTTCTTGGTGACCTTCCTCTTCGGTGGACTGACCGGGGTGATCCTGTCCACTCCAGCGCTGGACTTCCATATCTCCGACACGTACTTCGTCGTGGCCCACTTCCACTACGTGATCTTCGGGACCGTCGTGTTCGCGATGTTCGCGGGGTTCTACTTCTGGTGGCCGAAGTTCACCGGGCGAATGCTCAACGAGCGTCTTGCCTAGGTTCACTTCTGGCTGACCTTCGTAGGATTCCACGCCACCTTCCTGGTGCAGCATTGGCTGGGAGTCATGGGGATGCCACGACGGTATGCGGACTACATGCAGACCGATGGGTTCACGACGTTGAACCAGATCTCGACCTACGGTGCGATCATCCTGGGCGTCTCGGTGCTTCCATTCCTGTGGAATGTCTACATCACGTGGCGCCGCGCGCCGCTGGTCAACAACGACGATCCCTGGGGTTTCGGCGCGTCACTGGAGTGGGCGACGTCGTGTCCGCCGCCGCGCCACAACTTCTCCTCGCTGCCACGCATCCGTTCCGAGCGTCCGGCTCTCGACCTCCACTACCCTGAGCTCGCCGCACTCGATCATGCCAACCAGCAGGAGAGCACCCTCGGGCACGTGTTCGGGCAGGCGGATCTACGTGGGTCGGGAGAAGAACCACCCACTGCCGGACAGAATGCGGGCAACGCGCGGGTCATCGAGACCTCGCCTCATGAGGAGGACGACAAGTGAAGGGCGAGATCCGGATCTTCCTGGGAACGGGATGCTTCTTCCTTCTGGCGTCGGTCTCGTACGGCCTTGCGACGTATCTGTGGGGCGGTGACGGACTGGAGCCGGTCGGTACGGCAGCGATCTTTCTGACCTCCCTACTGGTCTTCATGATCGGCGGATACCTCTGGGCGACTGCGCGACGGATCGACCCGCGGCCGGAGGACGACCCGCTGGGAAATGTCGAGGACCTGCCCGGAGACCAGGGCGGGTTCGCACCATGGAGCTGGTGGCCGCTGGTCCTGGGGCTGTCGACTGCGGTGACGTTCCTCGGTCTGGCCGCAGGCTGGTGGTTGGTGGGCATCGGCTCGGTGCTCGGTCTGATCGGACTGGTGGGATGGGTGTTTGAATTCTCCCGGGGCCAACACGCGCACTGACGCACGACTGTGGGAGCATGGGGACATGATCATGCGACGTGGCCCCAAGGTTATTGCCCTGGCGACCGTCGCTGTGCTGATGCTGGCGAGTTGCGCCGATTCCGGCTCGTCACCAGCGCCGGCCGTGACCACCCGCCAGGGCTCGCCTACAACGGCTGGCACTCCCAGCGGCTCCGGTGCTTCGACGCTCGGCCGGTGGACATCGACCGAGTTTGACGGAGCGTTCGTCTCGATCGCCGATGATGGCACCTTCACCGGCGATGACGGCTGCAACGGGCTGGGCGGCAGCTGGAAGATGGCCGACGACGGCACCTCACTGGAGCTGTCCGAGGTCTTTCAGACTCTGATGGGATGTGAAGAGGGCACATCGTGGGCCGCCGGACCGACCACGTTCTCAGAACAGAGCGGGAAGCTGGTGGTGACGGGTGAGGGCGGCACGGTTCTCGACACGTTGACTCGGTGACGGATCGCACGCAGGTGCCGTCGGAAAAGGCCGTGGCGGTGGCGTGTCGGTCCTGATGGCCAACACGCCACCGCCACGGCCTTCGTCACTGACGAGGCATTGTCCGACAGCGGGTCACAACGGGCTCAGGCGGGGACGATCAGTCCTGCCGTCTGCGCCTTCGCACGGCTGAACCGTTCGCCGGCGTCCGCCCAGTTCACGATGTTCCACCAGGCTTTGACATAGTCGGCCCTGACGTTCTGGTAGTCGAGGTAGTAGGCGTGCTCCCACACATCGAGCAGGACGATGGGAGTGAGTCCCAGAGTCAGGTTGCCCTGCTGATCGAAGAGCTGAACGATGACCAGCTTTGATCCGATGGAGTCCCAGGCGAGAATCGCCCAGCCAGAGCCTTGCACGCCCAGCGCCGTCGCAGCGAAGTGCTTCTGGAAGGCTGCGAAGGATCCGAAGTCGGTCCCGATGGCCTCAGCCAGGTCGCCGGTGGGTTCGCCACCGCCCTGGGGGGAGAGGTTCGTCCAGAACGCCGAGTGGTTCACATGGCCACCCAGATTGAACGCCAGGTTCTTCTCCAGCTGGTTGACGGTGTCGAAGTTCTCAGCGGCGCGGGCCTCCTCGAGCTTCTCCAGAGCCGCGTTGGCACCGGCCACATAGGTGGCGTGGTGCTTGGAATGGTGCAACTCCATGATGCGACCCGAGATGTGCGGCTCGAGCTCGCCATAGTCGTAACCGAGGTCGGGCAGCGAATAGACAGCCATGCGATCTTCCTCCTCCATAGGGTGACGGATGCGGCAGAGGGTGCCGCAATGATCCGCCGTTATGTGAATGCCGCTCGGTCCGGACCGGCTCCGGCAGCACCTGGTTCCACTGTCCTACACCTGGCCGGAGAACTCCACCTGTGTGATCAATCAGCCACCATGTGGTCCAGCCCCTGGTCAGGAGCCGACACGGCCATCCGTCTCCGGCTGTCGTGCGGCGAGCTCTGGGGCAGGATGCGCGTGGTGCTGCGCGGCCTCGAGCTCAGCGGGGGTGACAGGCTCGATGCGGTCCTGGAAGAAGAACCGTGAGAGGGCCGACCACCGCTTGGCTTTCCGGTACCTCGGGTTCTTCTCCCCGGTCGTCGCATCGTAGGCCGCCTCACTGAGCTCCAGCGGAGCGTGTGCCGTGTAGTTCACGCGAAGCCAGCGCTCCTGTTCAGTCAGCGGTTTGTGGACCTCGAAGTACTCACCAGTCTCTGTGCGGACGATCCGGCCATGCTCGTGCCCATGCAGGACGAGCTCGCGGTCCTTGCGCTGTAGCCCGAGGCAGATGCGCTTGGTGCACCAGAAGGCGATGACGGGCGCGATGAACAGCGCGAATCGCAAGACCCAGGTGATCGAGTTGATCGACAGCCGGAAGTGCGTGGCGATCAGATCGTTGGACCCGGCGAGCGCGAGGATGATGAAAGCCGTGAGGAACGCCACGCCGAGACCGGTGCGAGTCGGCACATTGCGTGGCCGGTCGAGGACATTGCGGGGGCTCTTGTCCTTGGTGATGGCCGCTTCGACGAAGGGATAGAGCGCCAGGAAGGTGAAGAGCAGTCCCGGTATCACGACGGCCGGGATGAGGACGTTCAGCGACAGGGTGAACCCGCCGATCACCACCTCGGCCTGGCCGGGCATCAGCCGCAGGGATCCCTCAAGGAAGAGCATGTACCAGTCAGGCTGGGCGCCGGCCGAGACGGGAGAGGGGTCGTAGGGTCCGTAGTTCCACACGTTGTTGATGGCCATGGTTCCGCCCATGAGGGCGAGGAGCCCGAAGACCACGAAGAAGAACCCGCCCGCTTTGGCGACGTACACCGGGAACAGGGGGAACCCCACCACGTTCTTGTCGGTGCGGCCTCCACCCGGGTACTGAGTGTGCTTGTGCAGGACGACGAAGAGCAGGTGGAGGCCGACGAGGGCGAGGATGAGGCCCGGGATCAGCAGCACGTGGACCGTGAAGAGTCGCGGAATGATGTCGTGACCCGGGAATTCACCACCGAAGATGAAGTACGACAGGTACGAGCCGATGATGGGGATCGACTTGACCACGCCGTCGGTGATGCGCAGACCGTTGCCGGAGAGGACGTCGTCAGGCAGGGAGTACCCGGAGAACCCGGCCAGCAGGCTCAGGATGAGCAGCGTGAAGCCGACCATCCAGTTGAGCTCTCGAGGCTTGCGGAAGGCGCCTGTGAAGAACACCCGCATCATATGGGTGACCGCTGAGGCGACGAAGATCAGCGCTGCCCAGTGGTGGATCTGGCGCATCAAGAGGCCGCCACGGACTTCGAAGGACAGGCGCAGGGTCGAGTTGAACGCCTCGGACACCGTTTGCCCCTGCAAGGTGGTCACCGGACCGTCGTAGGTCGTCAGCCCCATACTGGGCACGAAGAACATCGTGAGGAAGATGCCCGTGATGATCAGGACCACGAACGAATACAGGGCGATCTCACCGAGCAGGAACGACCAGTGATCGGGAAAGACCTTACGGGCGAAGGCCTTGACGGCGACCCCGATTCCGGTGCGCTGGTCGAGGTAGTCGGCGGCGCGGCCGGCGGGCGTGGTGGGCACGGCCGGGGCGGGTGCTGTCGCTTCGGTGGTGGTCACTTCAGGCGCTCCCAGAAGCTCGGTCCGACAGGCTCGAGGAAGTCGCTCTGAGCAACCAGATAGCCCTCGTCATCAACGGTGATCGGCAGTTGCGGCAGCGGGCGCTTGGCAGGCCCGAAGACCACCTTGGCTCCGTCTGCGACGTCGAAGGTCGACTGGTGGCATGGGCACAGCAGGTGGTGGGTCTGCTGCTCGTACAACGCCACCGGGCACCCCACATGAGTGCAGATCTTGGAGTACGCGACGATGCCGTCATGGGACCAGTCCTTGCGGTCCTCCGCCTCCTTGAGGACGGCCGGATCGAGGCGGACCATCAACACGATGGCCTTGGCCTTCTCGTCGATCCAGCCATGCGTGCCGGGGCGGACGTCCTCAGGGATGTCTTCTTGGTACGGAATGACGTGATAGGCCGATCCGATGGTCACGTCGGAGGCCTTGATCGGCCGGCCGGTAGGGTCCGTGGCGAGCCGGGTTCCCCGGCGCCACAAGGTGTGACGGAACTTTCCGATGTTCCAGTCGCCGCCGACCTCAGCCACGAGCGGCACAGCGATGGCGAGCGGGAAGAGGGCGAGTGCCGACACGACTGCGCCCTTGAGGATCCCGCGTCGGGCGATTCCAGAGTCTTTGACTCCTGCGGCCAGTGCCGCCACGGCCTGCTCTCGGTCCTCGGGCTCTGTTGCGACGTTGTGGCGTTCCTCCACCACTTCATGGTCTGACATCAGGGTCTTGGCCCAATGGACCGCGCCCAGGCCGATGCCGAGGAGCGCGAATCCCAGGCACAGCCCGAGTGCGAGATTCTGGGTCCGCACGCCCGCCGTCGTGCCGTCGAGCGGCACGGTGAAGAAGACGATCATCATGCTGATCGTGCCGATGACCGAGATCGCGAACAGGATGACGGTCTGCAACTCGGCCCGGCGCGACGCCTTAGGGTCCTTGTCGGCGAGACGGTCCTTGTGGTCGGGAAGGCCAGGGTCTGCGAAGGTGTCGGCGGGGGTGGCCGCCGTCACCTCACGTCCGGTCTCGTGCGTGGTGACATCTGGCGTGTTCACGAGGACTTCGCTCCGATCCAGACTGCGGCGCCGATGAGCGCGCCGATGCCGATCACCCAGGCCCAGACGCCCTCACTGACGGGGCCGAGGCTTCCGAGCGGGTCGCCACCGGCAGAGCCTTCACGCTGCTCCACCAGGTAGGCGATCACGTCGCGCTTCTCCTCCGGGGTGATGTTGTTCTCGTTGAAGACAGGCATGGACTGCGGCCCGGTGACCATGGCCTCGTAGATCTGAGTGGGAGTCGTCGACCACAGGCTGGGTGCGTACTTGCCCTCCGACAGTGCGCCGCCTGCACCCACCGCGTTGTGGCACATGGCACAGTTCGTGCGGAAGATCTCGGCACCATTGCTCGCGTCACCGAGAGTGGGGTCGACCGCCTCGGCTGAGGGGATAGACGGCCCTGGGGCGAGCGAGGCCACATAGGCCGCGAGCTGCCGTGTCTGGTCGGCGTCGAACTGGGCGGGTTTGACCTCTGCTTGCGGGCCGGTCATCTGCATGGGCATCCGACCCGTCGACACCTGGAAGTCGACGGCAGCGGCACCCACGCCGACCAGCGACGGAGTCTCCGAGGTCCCGACCGCTCCGACTCCGTGGCAGGTGGCGCAGTTGGCAGCGAAGAGCGCCTTCCCTGCTTGGACATCCTGTGCTGTGGTGCTTTCAGCCGTTGCCTGCGAGGGGGCTAGTGCTGCGTAGAGAGCACCGGTGACCAGCAATGCCAGCAGCAGCAGCACCGCCGGTGCAAACCGGTGGTGCCGTCTGGCCGCGAGTGCCTTCACGTCTGATTTCCTTGTCTGCCGGGGGGTTGCGAATGGGGTGGAGGTGAGTGGTCAGCGCAAGAAGTAGATCACGCCGAAGAGCGCGATCCAGACCACATCGACGAAGTGCCAGTAATACGACACGACCACGGCTGTCGTCGCCTCATGGTGGCCGAAGCTCTTCGCGGAGAAGCTACGTCCCAGGACGAAGAGGAAGGAGATGAGACCACCAATGACGTGCAGACCGTGGAAGCCGGTTGTCAGGAAGAACACCGAGCCATAAGGGCTGGACGAGATCGTGAGCCCGCGTTCGACCAACTCGGCGTATTCCATGACCTGACCGGCGATGAAGACCGACCCCAGAATGAACGTCAGGGTGATCCATTCCTGGAGTCCCCATCGGGACAGCTGCCAGAGCGCACCGGTGCGGCGGGGCTGGAACCTCTCGGCCGCGGCGACCCCGAACTGGCAGGTCACGGACGACAGGACCAGGACGATGGTCACCAGCAGTGCCTGATTCACCTTCAGGTGGTCCGGGCCGAGTGCCCACTCCTGTGCGGGGAGCGTGGCACGCACGGTGAAGTACATCGCGAAGAGGCCCGCGAAGAACATCAGTTCGCTGGCCAGCCACACGATGGTGCCGACGGAGACCGGGTTGGGCCGGTTCACTTGGACGTGCTGATGTGCGCGGGGGGGTGCAGTGGCAGTTGACACATGAACATTATGGCTGACCTGACGCCGTGCTGGGCCGTTTGACCTAGGCGCGTCTGGGTGCTGTGGTGCTTGATGTCCCAGTTTTTCGGGTTTCACTGAGCATCTTGTGACGGTTGCAGAACATCTGTCACGAAACGCCCTCGGCGATGATGAGCAAATCCGGTGCACGGCCGAGCCATGGGTATCGGTCGCCGTGGCCTACTGCTCATGACGGGAAGCCGTGACATGACAAAATACGGGGGAGTGGCGTCCGCCACTGGAGCCCGGAGCCAGTCGGCGGGCCGTGAGGACAGGAGCGATCGTGAGTGTCGAGCTGAACTGGTCGGATCTCATCTCTGCATTACTCGCAGGCCAGGACCTGACCACTGCGCAGACGCAGTGGGCCATGAATGCGGTGATGTCCGGAGAAGCCACCGCTGTGCAGCTGGCCGGATTCCTGGTAGCGATGCGGGCAAAGGGGGAAACGGTCGAGGAGCTACGCGGCCTGGCTGACGGCATGCTGGCCAATGCCGTGGAGATCTCGGTACCCGGGGCGGCTGTCGACATCGTCGGAACCGGCGGTGATCGGGCTCACACCGTCAACATCTCGACCATGGCTGCCATCGTGACCGCGGGTGCCGGGCTCAAAGTCGTGAAGCACGGAAACCGGGCGGCATCGTCCTCGTCCGGTTCGGCGGATGTGCTGGAGGCTCTGGGAATACGACTGGACCGTCCCGCCGACCGCGTGGCCGAGGTGGCGGATGCGGCCGGAATCACCTTCTGCTTCGCGCAGGTCTTCCATCCCTCGTTTCGGCATACTGCGGTGGCTCGTAAGGAACTGGGCATCGCCACCGTCTTCAACTTCCTCGGGCCGCTGACCAACCCGGTGCAGCCACCGGCGATGGCGGTCGGAGTCGCGGATGCCCGCATGGCGGCACTGATGGCGGGGGTGTTCGCAGGACGGGGCACCGAGGCGTTGGTGTTCCGCGGCAGCGACGGGCTCGACGAGCTCGCCGCGACGGGACCAGCAACCGTATGGCAGGTCCATGACGGGACGGTGACTGAGGTGCTGGTGGACCCTGCGGTAGACCTGGGCCTGACTCCCACCAGCAGGGAGGAACTTCGCGGGGGTAGTGCGATAGAGAACGCGCAGGTGGCGCGTGATCTGCTGGCCGGCTCGTCGGGTCCGATCAGAGAGACGGTGCTGCTCAACGCTGCGGCCGCAATGGTCGCCGACGGGTCGCTGGCGGGAACGAGGACCGGGGCGCTCTCGCAGCGGCTGCTTGCCGGACTGGGACACGCTGCGGACTCGGTGGATTCCGGGCGGGCTGCGGCCGTCCTGGACCGATGGGTCGCCGCCACCTCCTGAGCATCGCTTGATCGCGGCGCCGGGTCACTTCGAGCTGGCACCGAGCCGCATCGTAGGGCGACGTGGCGCGGCCTCTGGCGTCAGGCGATGCCTCACTGCGTGACGTGGCCTCGCTGGCCGAAAGTCTCGGCCAGCTGACGGCTCAGGCTGACCGCCGGCTGGCACCACGGTTCGCTGGCGGACAGCAACCGAGTCCGTCCTGAACTCAACCACGCGTCGATGAGGTCGGTCTCCTCAGCCCATGACGCAGGGTTGTCCAGCTCGGGCGGGACCTCGGCAGTCAGCACGGCGGCCCGGGCCGCCTCGAGGACATCGTGCAACGATCGAGCGCTCGTCGCGGCCACCAGCCGGCCATGGTGGATGACAGCCACATCCCAGTGGCCTGGGCGCCGTCCCGGACTTGCGGCAACCAATTCTGCGACCCGGTGCAGCGCCTGGTGGCGAGAACCGCGATCGCCAGCGGTGAGCAGGGCGCGCAGGCCATTGCGAACCGCAGCGGCCTCTTCATAGCGTTCGAGCTCCGAGAGCCGGTTCATCCGGTCGCGCAGTGCGGCGACGAGGTCCTGGCCCTGTCCGTCCAGGACACGTCGCACGGCGCTGACCGCATCCTCATGCTGCGAGCCGGCATTCGTGCACGGCGCGGGGCAGCGGCCCAACTCGGCGCGAGCGCACGCCACGGACCCTGACCGCGGCAGGGGAGGAAGCCGCCGGGTGCACGTCCGGATGTCGACCACGGACTGCAGGGCCTCGGCGGCCAGCCTGGCTTGACCTCCTGTGAGGAACGGGCCGAGCATGTGGTGCGTCAAGGGGTCTGCGGGTGTGCGCCGGGTGACGGCCAGACGCGGATGAGGTTCGGAGGTCAGGTGGAGCCAGCACGCTCGCTCCGGGTTCTTGGAGCGCTTGTTGTACCAGGGCTTTTGTTCGGCGATCAGCCTGATCTCGCGCACCTGAGCCTCCAGTTCGGTGGCGCACACCAAGGGGGTGACTGCCGTCGCCAATCGCAGCATCTCGGCCATCCTCCCGCGTTTCTCCGATGCGGTGAAGTAACTGCGCACCCGATTGCGGATCGACACGGAACGGCCGATATACAGCACCTCGTCTGACGGCCCGCGGAACAGATAGACGCCGGGAGCATCAGGAAGGCCTGCTGCGAGAGTGTGCTTGCGACGGATCGCGTCCGGAACCCGAGCCGTCGCGGACTTCAGATCCGCGCGATGGGTGACGCCCCACCCGGCCAGACGCTCCAGCAGCGCGTGGAGGACGTCGACAGTGGCCAGTGCATCTGCGAGGGCACGGTGCTCGGGCGTGACGCGTGCGCCGAAGAGCATGGCCAGTGTCGACAGCTTGCAGTTGGGCGCTTCGGTGCGTGGCACGACACGGCGTGCCAGCTGGACAGTGTCCACGACCTCGTTCCCCGGCCATGCGTAGTCCAGGTCACGGCAGGCGGCACGCAGGAATCCGACGTCGAAAGGTGCGTTGTGGGCCACGATCACGGCGTCGCCGAGGAATTCCAAGAATGCGGGGAGCACCGAATCTAGGCGAGGCGCCTGAGCGACCATGCCGTTGGTGATGCCTGTGAGCCGGGCGACGAACGGGGTGATCGGCGTGCCGGGGTTCACGAGCGACTGGAACTCGCCCAGGACCTCGCCGCCTCGGACCTTGACTGCGCCGAATTCGGTGATGCTAGACGACTGCGCCGAGGTCCCGGTGGTCTCGAGGTCGACGACCACGAAGGTCACCTCGTGCAAGGGCTCTCCGAAGTCAGCAAGCGCAGGTTGATAGGCCAGGTCGAGACCCAGCCCCGTCGGTCGATCGAAGTCGTTCACGCCTCGACGGTAGCCCGGACCACCGACACAGGCTCTTCGCTAGGCCGGTACGGTCCGGCGAACCATACCGGCATCGGGTCCTGCTGCAGGCCTGCTCAGTCCGCGTACAGGGCGTCGACCTCGTGCCCGAAGTCTTTGAGGACCTCGGTGCGCTTGACTTTGAGGGACGGCGTCAGATAGCCGTTCTCGACAGTGAAATCGAGGTCCAGCACCCGGAACTTGCGGATGGACTCAGCACGCGACACGGCCCGGTTGGTGCGGGTGACGGCGTGCTCGAGCGAGGCCAGCACCTCAGTGTCCGCACGCGCCTGATCGAGTGTCATCGAGGGCTTGCCGTGCGACTTGAGCCAGCCGGGCAACGCGTCGAGGTCCAAGGTGATCAGCACCCCGACGAACGGCCTGCCGTCCCCGACCACGACGCACTGGCTCACCAGAGGGTGACCCCGGAGGCGGTCCTCCAGCACGGCGGGGGCCACGTTCTTGCCGCCGGCGGTCACGATCAGCTCCTTCTTCCGCCCGGTGATGCGCAGGTAGCCGTCGCCGTCCAGCGAACCGAGATCCCCGGTGTGGAACCAGCCGTCCTGCACGGCCTCGGCCGTGGCCGACGGGTTCTGGTGATAGTGGGAGAAGACGTTGGGACCACGGAGCAGCACCTCGCCATCGGCCGCGATGCGTGCGGTGCACCCGGGGAACGGGCGTCCCACGGATCCGATCTTGATGTTCTGCGGCAGGTTCACGCTCACTGGCGCCGTGGTCTCCGTCAGGCCGTATCCTTCCAGGACCAGCAGTCCGGCGCCCCGGTAGAAGTGCCCGAGCCGATCGCCCAGCGCTGCGCCTCCGGAGATCGCATACGTCGCCTGGCCACCGAGGAGCTCGCGGATCTTCGACAGGACGAGCACGTCGGCGATCCGGTGCAGAGCTCGCAGCCGCAGGGATGGTCCGCGGGGTGCATCCAGAGCACGCGAATAGGTGATCGCGACCTTGGCCGCCCAGCGGAACACGCGCTGCCGCCCGGACTCTGCGGCTTTCTGGTCGGCACCGTTGTAGACCTTCTCGAAGACCCGGGGCACGGCGAGCAGGTAGGTGGGGCGGAATGCCTGAAGATCAGCTGGCAACGTCTTGATGTCGCCCACGTAGCCGACCACGCTTCCCGCCGTGATCCCCAGCACATGGATGAATCTGGCGAACACGTGGGCGAGGGGGATGAAGAGCAGGACACGGGTATCCTCCGCCGCGACGATCTCCGGGAAGAGCAGGGCGGTGTTGACCGCGAGAGTGGCGAAATTTCCATGGGAGAGCTCAACGCCCTTCGGGCGGCCCGTGGTGCCCGAGGTGTAGATGATGGTGGCGAGATCGCCCAGGGATGCCAGCACACGGCGCTCCTCGACCGCAGCGTCCGGGATGGAGGTGCCGTCGATGACGAGCTGCTCCAGCCCGCCGGAACCGATCACGATCAGCTCGTCGGTGCGGGGCGCTGTTCCGAGGTCGCGGGCTTCACGGACGACCGCCAACAGATCGTCGGACTCGATGGCGAGCAGTCGCAGTCCGCTGTCACGGGCGATCCATTCGATCTGCTCGCCGCTGGACGTCTCGTACAACGGGACGGACACGGCACCAGCCGACCAGATGGCCCAATCGAGCAGGGACCACGCGATGCCGGTGTGCGCCATGATCCCCACCCGTTCGCCGGGGACGACGCCGCGAGCGATGAGGCCCTTGGCGAGCGCGATGACCTCGGCATCGAACTCGGCTGCGGTGCGGGTGCGCCACGACCCGCTGGGCAGCTTGTGGGAGACCAGCGGTTGATCCGGTCTGCTGCCCACCCGAGCGGCGAGCAGGTCATTGAGGTTGGTGGTGGGGTCGACCTCCACCAACAGCGGGGTGTGGTACTCGTCCAAGGCGGGCATGCAAGGCTCCTTCGTCCGCATCATTGTCCGCGTCGCGATGCGCAGTACAGCCTAACGGGCCGTCCGTGGTCTGATCGGTGCCCTGGTCCCAGCGTGTGCTCAGACCTGTGCACCGGTGTCGGCGTCATCGCCGCGCTCGGTGGGCATCCGCCAGAGCAGGAGGGCCACGCCGATGACGAGCGCCGCCCCAGCTACAGCCAGGACGACGGTGGGCAGGATCGTATGCAGGATCCCCCCGACCAGAAGCCCGAGCACACCCAGGCTCACCAGTAGCCAGCCCAGCACTCGCGCGGGGTCGCCGTCCAGGCGAAGCTCCGGGTCCGGTTCGGTGAAGTGGGAGTCGGCATCCTCGAGCGCCTCGACCTCTGGGGTCGCCGGCCAGTCGCGTGGACCCGTTGCGTGAGTCCCTAGTGGCTGGGCCCGGGTGACGGGCGTGGTGGGACCACTGTGGAACCGGAAGCCGGGAATGTCGTCCAGCTCGCCGGACAGCCGCAGGAACTCGGCATTAACATCGATAGGATCACCTGGTCCGTCCGCCTTCGCGGGCCCGGACGGGGTGGCGACCGGACCGCGCTGGGGATCGGATGCAGGCGCGTCTGCCGAGGGCCCGGTACCTTGGTCTGGCGCAGCGTGGTCGTCCGGGGGCAGCGTAGAGTCGTCGGGGGTCTCGTCGTGGCTCGCTGACATGGGTCCACTGTAGGGTGACCACCGGTGTGAAGTCCGATTGAGGGTTGGGAGGAGGGCAGTTGTTCTACTGGCTCATGAAGCGGGTAGTCGCTGGGCCGTTGCTACGACTGCTCTTTCGCCCTTGGGTGATCGGTGCCGAGCATGTGCCCGCCGAAGGTCCCGTGATCATCGCGTCGAACCATCTTTCGGTGCTGGACTCCTTCTTGCTGCCGCTGGTGCTGGAGCGCAACATCGTCTTCATCGGCAAAGCCGAGTACTTCACGGGCAAAGGCATCACCGGGCGTATCACCGCCGGATTCATGAAGGGTGTCGGGACCATTCCGGTGGACCGCTCCGGCGGCCGTGCCAGTGAGGCCGCGCTCTTCACAGGCCTCAAGCACCTCGGCGAAGGCGGCGTGTTCGGAATCTATCCGGAGGGTACCCGGAGCCCCGACGGCCGGTTGTACCGCGGCAAGACGGGGGTGGCGCGTCTCGCCATCGAGTCCGGCGCGCAGGTGGTCCCGCTCGCCATGATCGGCACCGACAAGGCGCAGCCGATCGGACGCCGGTTTCCTCGTCCGATGCGGATCGGCCTGGTCTTCGGGCCGGCACAGGAGTTCACTCGCTACCGGGGTGCCGAAGGAGACCGGTTCGTGCTGCGGTCTGTGACCGACGACATCATGTATGCCATCCAGCTTGCCGGAGGCCAGCAGTATGCGGACGTATATGGCGCGACATTCAAGGCCCGTTCCGCGAAGGCGGGACAGGGTGAGCCGCTTGCCTCCGAGCCTCCCGCGGCTCCCGGTGGTCGGCCGGTTCCCCAGGTGAGAGTCCCAGAGCCGCCGCACTGACAGCGCCGTAGAATGACGTGCGGGCCATCCCCGCCGGTCGCGACATGGTGCGGCTTGTTGTGCAACGATTCAGCGCTCGCCTGAGGTGCGGGCATAACGAGAGGTTGAGTTCTCATGACGGTTCGCCGTGTCGCACTCCTGACTGCCGGAGGCTTCGCCCCGTGTCTGTCCTCAGCTGTCGGAGGGCTCATCGAGCGCTACACCGAGATCGACCCCAGCATCGAGATCATCGCCTATCAGCACGGCTATCACGGCTTGCTGCTGGGCAACAAGATCGTCGTCGATGCCGAGGGTCGTCGTCTGGCAGGTGAGCTCCATAAGTTCGGCGGGTCGCCGATCGGCAACTCACGCGTCAAGCTCACCAACGCCGCGGACTGCGTCAAGCGCGGCCTGGTCGCCGAGGGGCAGAACCCTCTGACTGTCGCGGCAGAGCGGCTCAAGGCGGATGGCGTCGACGTCCTCCACACCATCGGGGGCGACGACACCAACACGACGGCCGCCGACCTGGCCGCCTACCTGCACGAGAACGGCTACGAGCTGACAGTCGTGGGACTGCCCAAGACGATCGACAACGACGTCGTGCCCATCCGCCAGTCCCTGGGGGCCTGGACCGCGGCGGAAGAGGCGGCACACTTCGCCAGGAATGTCATCGGAGAGCACCGCAGTGGTCCGCGCATGCTGATCGTGCACGAGGTCATGGGAAGGCATTGCGGGTGGCTCACCGCCGCCGCTGCCGCGAAGTACCGTGAATGGGTCACCACGCAGACCTGGGTGCCGAGCCTGGGACTGACGCAGGAGCGCTGGGACATCCACGCGGTGTTCGTCCCCGAGCTGTCCATCGACATCGACGCCGAGGCTGCCCGCCTGCGCGAGGTCATGGACACCGTGGGGAATGTCAACATCTTTCTCTCCGAGGGTGCCGGGCTCGACGAGATCGTGACCCAACTCGAGGCCTCTGGCGAGACCGTGCAGCGGGACCCCTTCGGTCACGTCAAGCTGGACACCGTGAACCCCGGCCAGTGGTTCGCCAAGCAGTTCGCCGAGAAGCTGGGTGCGGAGAAGACGATGGTCCAGAAGTCGGGTTACTACTCGCGGGCTGCTGCGGCCAACGCCGAGGATCTTCGCCTGATCAAGTCGATGACCGATCTGGCCGTCGAGTGCGCACTGCGCGGCGAGTCCGGTGTGATCGGCCACGACGAGGAGGACGGCGACCGGCTCAAGGCCATCGCCTTCCCGCGGATCGCCGGGGGCAAGGCCTTCGACGTGTCCCAGCCGTGGTTCACGGATGTGCTCTCGGCTATCGGGCAGCCGCTGGCCTCGCCGGCCACTCACTGATCGACGGCTGGGTGAGCATCGACGCTGCTGGCAGCGCAGACCTCGGTCTCGACGCCTTCCGCTCGCTGGAGGCGCGTCAGCAGCCGATATGGCCGGATGCC
>JAATES010000387.1 GCA_015655615.1 Actinomycetales bacterium | reverse complement strand
TCCTGGGCGTTGAGGGCGTCGAGGTCGAGGACCGTCTCCCACTCGGTGTCCGGCGTCAGGTAGGAATCCCAGGTGGTGCGGCGCCAGTAGCCGCGAGCGTGCTCGCCGTCGCGCCAGAAGTTGTAGAAGTGCTCACCGATTTTGCCGACGCCGGGAATCTTGGCATCCGAGTCGAGGACGTCCTTGATGTCGGACTCGATAGCGGCGAATCTCGCAGAGCGGGTCAGTGCCTTCTCGGCGTCGGCATTCTTCTCATGAACCCACGCGAGGGCGTCGTCTCCATCGATGTCCTCCAGCCAGAGGTAGGTGTCGGTTCCATGCGGGTCGATGTTCATCCCACCAGGGTAGGTGGATGGCTGAGGTGTCAGGAGACCAGGACGAGTTGCGCCGGACGCAGCAGGCGGTCGCCGAAGAGGAACCCTCCGCGGACCACGTGCAGATGGGGCTTCTCGGAGAGATCAGGATCGACTGCCCTGCGCCCCAGTGCCTCATGGACGCGCGGGTCGAAGGCTCCATCGGTGCTGACCCGCTGCAGACCACGCCGCCCGAAGACCTCGAGGATCTCGTCGGCGACGGACGCGAGATAGCCGGTTGCATCGGTGGCCGTCAGGACCCGATCGAGGGCCACCAGGACCTCCTTGATGAGGGGTTCCAGTGCGCGGGATTCCGCGAGTGCGACGGTGTCCTTTGCCTGCTCGGTGAGCGTGTCGATCAAAGCTGCCTTCTGCCGGTCCTCGTAGAGGCATCTGACGAACAGGTCTTGCAGCTGGTCAGCGGAGATCTCAGAAGACATCAGAGCATTCCATTCTGTAGGGACTTTCAGTTGCCTTCGGCGTGCCATTTCCAGCTCGGTATCTGAGATTTCAGTATCCTCAGGAGGCTGAACACGAGAAGAACCGGCAGAGCGACGACCAGAAACGTCCACTGACGGAAGAGAGCGCTGACGATGATCCGGCCGGGCGCATGGACCTGCTAGCGCTGAGCGTAGGAGACTTCCCGCCGCATCGCCTCGACCAGCTCAGGCTTGGCCTCGAGGCGCAGGATTTCCAATCCGCGCAACGCCGCCTGGCCTCGGAGTAATTGTTCGTCACTGATGATGTGCCAACCGGTCGCGTGGCTGCCGTACCAGCCAACGGTCCCGACGGCTTCTATCCGCGTGACGATGTCGTTCACGCAATCTTTCCAGAGGGCGGGGAATCGCGAGTCCTGGACCTTCAGTTCGAGGACACGGTCGAGGCTCTTCCGCGCCTGGACGAACCATTCCTCGCCGGGTATCTCGGTGATGTCGCCGATGTATGTCCAGACGCCGACGATCATCGCCAGTGCGAGCTCGTAACGGTAGTCATCGTTGCTCGGCTGCAGCCGGGCAGCCTCGGACTTGCGGTCCAGGTCCAGATGGAAGTCCACCAGGTACAGCGCATAGAACGGATCGTTGGGCGCGAGCATCATGGCCTGGTTGTAGCAACGTTCCGCCTCATCCCGTCTGTTCAGTTTGAAGGAGTAGAGGCCCTGAAGTCGCCAGATCTCGGGATTGTCCGGGTCCGAGCGCGCTGCGAGACCTGCGGGGTGATGGGCTTGTGACCACATGCCCATCCGGGCGAATTCCTGTGCCTCTGCGACCCAGTCGTGTGAGTCGTCAGCACTGCTTGCCTGCTCCGGGGCGAGGAGTGGCCGGATGCGTAGCTGGCTGTCGTGATGGCGGGACGGATTTCGTCCTCGGTCGCTTCTGGTCCGACATCGAGGATCGCGTGGTAGTCGACGAAGGCCATCGGCGTGACGGCCTATCCGATATGAACTTGTTGGACCTTGTGCGAAGCGAGCGCAACGCCGGATGGTGACATCGATTCGGCCCGATCGACCTCTAAAGTTCCCACGAGTGTGTGCTGTCAGATCGAACAATTCGACAGACACGACTTGGTCGATGTCGTAAACACAGGTCAACTGGAACTCAGCGCCTTTCGGGTAGGGGGTGAGCGGGAGTTCCTTTGTCCCGACCACGGTGACGTACCGGGGACCCGGGTCGTGCCCTTGGGTCACCCGGATCCGCATCGTGCGTTGCTGGTCGCTCACGGTGGCGACCGCTGTGGAGACTTTGGCGGGAACTATGGCCTCGCGGGGGATCACGACGCTGTTGACCTCGGTGACGAGGTCGGAGTCCACGGTGATGACGCCGAGGGCGTGCGAGGTGACATCGCTGATCCGGGGCTCTTCGCCGCCGATGTGCAAAGTCCTGCCTTCCTCCGCTGCGCGAGACATCTCCCCTTGAAGTGCGGCGCCCAGTCCCATGGCGAGGGCTGGGTCGACGCCCAGTGCCACCTGTTTGGAACTGATGCTCTTCACCATCGAACGCACCATGGGCATCCGGGTCGATCCGCCGACCAGCAGGACGTGGCCGACCTCAGTCCAGCCGACGCCATGGCGCTCGAGCAACTCCTCCGTGAGATCTTGTGTTCGTTGCGGTAACGGTGGGGTGATGCGTTCGAAGTCATCCCGGGCGAGGGCTACCCCTGAAGGGCTTGCCCGCAGCCGAGACGTGCCGCATGAGTGCGTTGTCGAAGTCGAATCCGCCGAGGTTGCGGTCGCCGTCGGTTCTGATGACATCGAAGTTGCCCCCTGAAATGGACATGAGGGTGACGTCGAAGGTTCCGCCACCCAGGTCGTAGACGACGACGATGCCGGACCTGGTTCCTGCCACACCGAAGGTCAATGCGGCCGCGGTCGGCTCATTGCGCAGCCGCAGCACGTTGAGTCCGGCGATGGCTCCGGCCTGCTTGGTGGTGGTGCATCGAGCATCATCGAAGTAGGCGGGCACGGTGATGACGGCATCGGCGACGGGCTCACCGAGTGCGAGCTCTGCGTCCT
>JAATES010000110.1 GCA_015655615.1 Actinomycetales bacterium | reverse complement strand
CGCATAGTCGACGTGGTGAACCAGCGACTACGTCATCCGCGTGATCTGGTCGGAATGGTGCTGTGCCTGGTCGGCATCGTCCTCGTGCTCGCACTGGCGGTCTACGCCCATGGCACGACCACGGGAATCGCCAGCGACGTCCGCGGATTCTCCAGCACACTGGCCCGCATCCTGTTCGTTCCCGTGGCCCTGCTGGAGACCCTGATCATGCTCGGGGTCCCCGTCGCAGTCCTCCTGGAGCTCTCCCTGCGCAAGGCCGGCAGGCAGGCCGCTGACGCGCTGCTCGCTGCGGCATTGGGCCTGGGACTGGCCGCGGCATCGGCCTGGACGCTGACCCAGGTCGGCTCGGACGAGATGATCGAAGGGGTCTCGGTCTGGGTGCAGGGTGTCAGGCAGGTCACCATGCCGGTCTACATCTCCGGGATCGTCGCCCTGCTCACCGTTGCCGGGCCGAGTACCCGTCGTCGCTCGGTACGTTGGTCGTGGAACCTGCTGTGGTGCTCTCTGGCGATCGTCCTGATCACCGGCCAGGTGTCGATTCCCGGAGTCGCCCTGGTCCTGCTCCTCGGACGCCTCGCGGGCATGGCCGTCCGCTATCTGTTCGGGGTGCGCAATGAACGTGCCTACGGGCAAGCGCTGCTCGATGCACTGCGGCAGGTCGGATTCGAGCCGCTCACGCTGGCCCGCGTGCGCGACGTCGCAGACGACGACCACGCCTCCACGAGCTCTCGTGAGAGCCTCATCGACACCTACCTGGCCAGCGCCCCCACGCGCTCCGCAGGCTCCGCCGCACTATCACCGTCCAGCGACACCGGGGCGCTCGTGGCCGCGGCCACCGATCCCGCCTCCGTGACGATCGCACGCTACTCGGACAACCGCGTCTATGCGCTCACCACCAAGGACGGACCCCGGCTCGACGTGGTCGTCCTCGATGGCGACCGCCAGGTGATCGGCTTCCTCAGCCGCCTGTGGCGCTCGTTACGCCTGCGCGGCATCGAAGGCAGGTCGTCCGTGTCGTTGCGAGCCGTGGCCGAACGCGCCGCCCTGCTGGCCTACACGGCCGAGGCCGCCGGGGTGCGGACGCTGCGATTGCGGGGGATCTCCGCCTCGGAGGACTCCATGCTGCTGATCCAGGAGCACGCCACCGGGGCCGTGTCCTGGCGGGACCTGCCCGACGAGAAGCTCACCGATCAGGTGCTCGCCGAGCTCTGGCGCCAGATCAGCCTGGCGCACGCTCACGGGCTGTCCCACCGGCGCCTGACCGAGGATGTCATCCTGGTCCGGGTCGACCAGCCGGACGAGCCGAAGGTCTGGCTCACGGGCTGGGAGTCCGGGGACGTCGCCTCCTCTGAGCTCTCGCACCGGATGGACCTCGCACAAATGCTCTCCCTGGTCGCACTCCGGGTCGGCCCGGAGCGGGCGGTCGCCTCCGCGACATCGGCGGGGATCGACGCCGGAAGCATCGGGCCTATGCTCCAGGTTCCCACGCTGCCGCGCAGCACCCGCGAGCAATTGCGGGCACGCCGCGACCTGCTGCCGGCCTTGCGCGCGGAGCTCGTGGCACAGTTGCCCGAATCCGACGTCGAGCCGATTCAGATGGTCCGCCTGGGCGCCCGGTCGATCATCATGTCGATGCTCACCGTCGTGGCGCTGATCGTCGTGGTCACCACGGTCAACTTCAATGAGATCAAGGGTTCACTCAGCCACGCGAATCCCTGGTGGATGGTCGCCTCGTTCGTCCTCGGGCTGCTGACCTGGCTGGGTGGCTCCATGACGTTCGTGGCGTTCTCTCCGGTCAAGATCCCGATGCAGCGTGCCTTCCTCATGCAGGCCGCAAGCTCGTTCGTGGCGCTGGCCGCTCCGGCAGGCATCGGACCGGCAGCACTCAATCTGCGCATGCTGACCCGTCGGGGCATCCACACCTCGCTCGCGGTGGCCACCGTCGCCCTGGTGCAGCTGTCGCAGATCGTGGTCACGGTCCTGCTGCTGGTGGTGCTCTCGGTGGCGACCGGTGACGGCGGCGTGCTGCGGTCCCTGCCGTCGACTCCCGTGCTGGCGACCATCGGCGCCCTGGCCCTGGTGCTGGCGGTGGCGTTCACCGTGCCGATGGTCCGGCGCTGGGTCCTCGCTCGCATCGGGCCGATGCTCCGCCAGGTCTGGCCACGCCTCAGTGGCGTGCTCGCGCACCCCTGGCGCCTGGCGGCGGGCCTCGCCGGGAGCGCGGTGATGGCACTGGGCTATGTGCTGTCGTTCGATGCCGCTCTCGCGGCATTCGGCCAGCACATCTCGTTGGTCGATGCGGCCGTGATCTATCTGGTCGGCAATGCGGTCGGGGCCGCGGTGCCCACACCGGGTGGCGTCGGCCCGATCGAGATCGCCCTGGTCACCGGCCTGACCACCACTGCGGGTGTGGCCGCGTCCGTGGCCACCTCGGCTGTGGTCCTCTTCCGCGTGGTGACGTACTGGGCCCGCATCCCTCTGGGCTGGGCCGCGATGCAGGCCCTCAAGCGCAAGGGCGAGTTCTAGCCGGTCCCAGCGCCGCACTGGTGGGACGCACTGTCGGGACGCACAGCCGGGACGCACAGCCGGGACGCACAGCCGGGAGACACGACGGGCCCGGTGAGGAGCTATCCTCGCCGGGCCCGTCGCAAGCCAGCTGGTGCAGGCACCGTCAGGCTCGTGTCACTTGGCGGCAGCCTTCTTCAGCAAGCTGCCCGCAGTGAGCTTCACGCCGTAGCCCGCAGGGATGGCGATCTCTTCACCCGTGCGCGGGTTGCGGCCCGTGCGAGCGGCGCGCTCGACGCGCTCGACGGCGAGCAGACCCGTGAGCTTGACGCCTTCGCCACTGGCGACGGACTCCAGCAGCACTTCCTGGAGAGCGGCGAGCGCCTCGTCGGACTGGGTCTTGTTGAGACCGGACTTCGCCGCGATGGCGGAGACGACGTCAGAACGGTTGAGCGACATGAGGTTCCCTTCTTCGGTCGTTGTCCTCCGGCGTGGATGACAACGACACCTGTGCGCGGCAAGGCCGCATATCGTGCTCAACGATACGTGAATCTGGCTGAAATGCCGGTCATCCGACCCAAATCTCGCCACTTGGCAGGCCGGCGAGTCGCACCAGCCACATGCTTCACTCGTGTCAAGCATCCTTCCGGGGCCGCGGTTGCCGAACCCGGTGGGCCGTCAGACCGGGAAAGCCGGCCACTCCCGGTGCGTCACACTTGAGCTATGCAACCGACCCTTCCAGACCTCGCGAGTGAGCTCGCTCCCGTGCTGGCCACCCTGCAGCCTGCGACAGAGAGCCATGACCAGGTCGCGGTCGACGCCACCGACAGGCTGCTGCTGGACGAGGCCGCAGCACACCTGAGGTCCGCGCACTCGGGTCGTCCGGGCCGCATCGCTGTGATCGACGACACCTGCGGTGCCCTCACCCTCGGCCTGGCGACAGCGGTCGCGAGCGAGGTGCCCGGCTTCCCGTCCACCCTGCAGATCTCCACGTTCCAGGACTCCCACGCCGCCCGCGGCCAGCTCCAGCGCAATGCCGCGCGACTCGGCGACCCCGCTGTCCGCGACCTGTGGTCCGTCGCGGACACTGCGGAGGAGGCGCTCCAGGATGCCGACCTCGTCCTGGTGCGCCTCGACAAGTCCCTCGCCGCACTGACCGAGCTGTCTCGGACCATCGCGCGTCATGCGGCCGTCACAGTCACCGTGCTGGCAGGCGGCCGCGTCAAGCACATGAGCCGGACGATGAACGAGGTTCTCGCACACGACTTCGCCACCGTGCAAGCCCGTCTGGCGCGGCAGAAATCCCGGGTGCTCCTGGCACAGGGGGTGCGGGAACAGGCCCTGGGCGCTTCCGGCGACTCCACGGTTCCCGTGACCACGGCCTTACGGGAACGAGAGCTCCCGCAAGACCTCGTGGTCCACGCCTATGGCGGGGTCTTCGCAGGAGCCACCCTCGATCGAGGAACCCGCACCCTGCTGCGGCACCTGCCGGAGATGGCGCCCGAGGCCCAGCAGGCCATGGACCTGGGCTGCGGCTCGGGAATCCTCGCGGTCGCACTCGCACAGAGCCGGCCCGGAGTCTCCGTCGTGGCCACCGACGACTCATGGCGCGCCGTCGCATCTGCGCGTGCCACCGCACACGGAGCCGACGTCCTCGCAGCACCGGGTGCTCCCGGGGTCTGCGTACTCTGGGACGATGCCGCGGCGACCGTCCCGGAGGCCGGCATCGACCTGGTCCTGTGCAATCCGCCCTTCCACCTGGGTGCGGCCGTGTCCACCGCCCCCGCTCACCACGTCTTCGAGGCGGCGGGCCGCGTGCTGCGGCCCGGAGGCGAACTCTGGACGGTCTTCAACCGGCACCTGCACTACGGAGCCGTCCTGCGCGACCTCGTGGGCCCCACCTCGGTGGTGTCGGCCGATCCGAAGTTCGTGGTCACCCGGTCGGTGAAGCACTGACCGGCGTCAGCCGGAGCACCGGTGGCGCGAAGCCTTCCCCTGCAGGGTCGTCGCTCGCACCCCGGTAGGCTGGAGTGGTGGTCGACCCCTCGTACTCCTCCCGCCCTGCACTGTCCCACCTGCCACCCAGCCTGATCGCCAGCGACGTCGACGGCACTCTGCTGACCCCGGATCACCACATCACCCAGGCCACGCAGGACGCCATCTCGCAGGCCCGGGAAGCCGGGGTGGTGGTGGTCCTGGCCTCCGCGCGGGGGCCACAGGCCCTCGGGTTGCTGCAGGCCGAGCTCGGACTGAGCGGCCAGCCGTTCGTCGCCTTCCAGGGAGCACTCGTGGGGCGTCACCTCGCAGGTGGCGAGACCGACATCCTGGCCGAGCACCGCCTCACTCTCGCCTCGGCCCTGATCGTCGCCGAGGCCTTCACCGACGCGAGCATTCCTCTCCTCTGGTTCGATGCGGAGCGCTGGTACTTCAACATGGCGGCCGAGGTCGTCGACTTCGAGGCCCGGGTCACCGGTGTCCCTGCCACCGGCCTGCTCGATCTCGGTGCCGCCCGAGCACGCGGCATCGGGCCCCACAAGATCATGGTCCCGCCGGATCCGGACCACCCTGGCGTGATCCCGGGCATCATCGCGACCCTGCCCTCGGACGTCGTGCCCCACCTCACTGGCGAGCTGTACTACGAGCTCACCGCGCCCGGGGCCGACAAGTCACATGGGCTGGCCGCCCTCGCGGACTCCCTGGGCCTCGAGTCAGCCGAGATCGCCGCGATCGGCGACGGTCACAACGACACCGGCATGTTCGCTCTCGCGGGGCGGTCGTACGCCATGGGCAACGCAGCCCCCGAGGTTCAGGCCGCCGCCCAGCGGGTCACCGCCAGTAACTCCGAGGACGGCCTGGCAGCCGCGATCCGGGACCTGCTCTCCTGACGTCCTGCTAGGCCAGGACTTCCGCCATCTGGTCCACGGCCTGGACCAGCAGTTCCTGCGACGCAGCGAAATTGAGCCGTGCGAATCCCGGGCCGTTGAATGCCGCGCCGGGCGTCAGTGCGACCTTGGCCTCTCGCAGCAGGTAGCGGGCAGGGTCCTCGCCCAAGGGGTCCCCGCGCAGCGTCCGGCAATCCCGGAAGTCGAGCCAGGCCAGATAGGTTCCCTGGGGCGGCTGGAATCGCACCGTGGGGATCCGATGGGCAAGCAACGCCGCCACCAGGTTACGGCGCACCGCCAGGGCGGCATTGAGATCCGCGAGCCAGTCCCGGCTGCCGGTGAGCGCGGCGGTGTGCGCGATCGCGGCCACGTGGCTCCCCATTCCCCGCACGTGAGGAGGCAACGCGATCACCGGCTGCGGCGCCTCCCGGCCGGCCACGACCAGCGCAGACTTCAGTCCTGCGAGGTTCCAGGCCTTGGAGGCCGACGTCAGGCTGTAGCCGCGCTGCGTCACCGTCAGCAGCGGCGTGAACGCGACGGTGGTCAAGGGTGCGTGGATCTCGTCCGACACCAGGACGATTCCGTGGTCGTCGGCGAGCGCAGCCAGGCTGGACAGCTCCTCCCTGGTGTGGACGGTCCCGGTCGGGTTATGCGGGTTGCACAGCAGATAGACGCCGCGCACGCGCGTCGTGTTCCGGGTGCTGGGCGGCTGAGTCCGGCCCACCGCACGGAACGTATCCGCGATGGCCTCCAGGTCGAGGCGACCCTGCGCCGTCAGGCCGGTGGTGATCACCTCGAAACCCGCAGCCCTGGGGAACTCCAGCAAGGGCGGATACGCCGGGGTGCTCACCACCACCGGCCCTCCCGCCGGCATCACCATGGCCAGCAGGGCCATGACGCCCTGCATGACGTCCGGTACCGTCTCCATCCGGGCGGTGTCCGGCTCCCAGCCCCAGGACTGCTGCGCGAAGCTGGCGAAGGCCTGCTGGTAGTCCGTCCCGCATTGGTAGCCCGTGTCACTGGACCGCACCGTGCGCTGTAGCGCAGAGACCACGGAGGGCGCGAGGTCGACGTCCATCTCGGCCACCCACAACGGCAGCACGTCAGGCGGGTAATGGCGCCACTTCTCGCTGGTTCGGTGGCGCAGCACCTCCAACGGCACCGTCAAGGGATCGTGGACGCGCCCCGGGGAGGATTCTGAGGTCATCCCGCCACTCTATTGCGCACCATCCGCCAACAGCATCCAGCGTCCCGACTGTCCGACCTCCATCAGAGAGGGTCGGGGGCGCGTCCGGCCCCCCTGCGGGCGGGTCGGCAGCCGCAGCGCCTGCGACCGATCATCCCGTGTTCTGCAGCCCCGCGGCGACACCGTTGACGGTCAGCAGCAGCAAGTGCTGAAGATCCTCCGTGGAGGCCTCAGAGGTTCCCGTACGCAGGGCCTTCAGCGCTCCGATCTGGATGAGCGACAGTGCGCCGACGTAGGGGCTGCGCAATTGAACCGCGCGTCCCAGCACCCGCCGGTTCTCCAACGGCCAGGTCGATCCGGTGATCTTGAGCACCCATTCCTGGGTCAGCCGGAGCTCGTCGAGCACCAAGCCCGCCAGATCCGGGCGTTCGCCCAGGTTCAGGTAGAGCGCGGCGATCCGGTCGTCCGTCTTCGCCAGGGACATCTCCACGTTGTCGATCATGGTGGCGAACACCGGCCATTCCCGGTATGCCACCTGAAGCTCATCGAGGTCGCCGACCGCGGCCAGTGCCGTGCCCAGACCGTACCAGCCCGCCAGGTTCAGTCGAGCCTGCGACCAGGAGAACACCCACGGGATGGCGCGCAGATCGTCGAGGGAGGAGACGGAGAGCCCGCGCCGGGCGGGGCGCGAACCGATCGGCAGCAGGCCGACCTCCTCGAGCGGAGTCACCTGAGCGAACCAGGCCGGGAAGCCATCGGCCTTGACCAGCTCGTGGAAACGCACGCGGGATGCCTCATCGAGGGCCGCCGCGAGCGGGGCGAACCGCACCGAGCCCTCCGCATTGACCTTCTCCACCGAGGGCGCCGAGGCCAGCAAGGTCGCGGCGGCGACATGCTCGATGTGCTGAGCCGCGATCGTGGGGTCACCGTACCGGGCGAGGATGACCTCACCCTGCTCGGTGAGCTTGAATCGCCCGTCCACCGAATGCGGCGGCTGCGCCAGGACGGCCCGGTTCGCCGGGCCGCCGCCGCGCCCCAATGCGCCCCCGCGCCCGTGGAACAAGGTCAGCGTGATGTCATGCCGCTCGGCCCAGGCCGTGATCCGCTCCTGGGCGTAATGCAGGGCGAGCGTGGCCGAGACCGGGCCGACGTCCTTGGAGGAGTCCGAATAGCCGAGCATGATCTCGACCCGGCGGCCGTTCTCAGAGAGCCGCCGCTGGACGGCAGGGATGTCGAGCATCGCCTCGAGGATCGGTACGGCGTTCTCCAGATCCGCGAACGTCTCGAACAGCGGGATCGCGTCGAGCACCGGAACGTCTGCAGGGTCGGAGAAGGCCAGTTCCGCCAGCTGATACACGGCCGCCAGGTGCTCGGGGGCCTGCGTGAACGAGATGATGTACCGCCGCACCGCGCGCACGCCGTACCGGCGCTGGATCGCGCCGATGGCGCGGTAGGTGTCCAGCACCTCGCGGGTACGCGGTGACAAGTCGCCCAGAATGCCCTTCTCGGCGATCTCGGCAAGCGCCTCGGCATGCACCTGGGAATGCTGGCGCACCTCCAGCTCGGCGAGGTGGAATCCGAAGGTCTGGACCTGCCAGATGAGCTTCTGCACATCGCCGTAGGCCGCGCGGGGCGCTCCCGCGTCGACCAGAGACCGCTGGACGACGCGCAGGTCGGCCTCCAGCTGCTCCGCACCTGCGTAGGCGAGGTCGGCGTCCCGGCGGCGGGTCGCCGCGATCCGCTCGGAGATCACCAGCATCACCGCACGGTGTCGCTCCTTGACCGACTTGGCCTCGGCAAGAGTCGTCAGTTTGCCGGAGAGCTGCCGCTGCCGGTTCCACAATGCTTGAAGATCCGTGGAGGGCGGTGTCGTGCCGTCGTCCGCGGTGAGCTTGCGCGAGATCGAATGAGCCCCTCGCTCCAGAGCGACCAAGATGTGGTCCGAGGCGATCTGCGCCGCCTCGCGGGTGATCTCCGAGGTGACGTTGGGATTCCCATCCCGGTCGCCGCCGATCCAGGATCCCAGGCTGACAAAGGGCACCACAGCCGGTGCCACGCGGCCCGCCTCCTCCGCATGGAGCCAGTCGTCGAACCGCCGGTAGACCGCAGGGAAGACGTCGAACAGCGTGGAATCGAAGACGCTCATGATCTGGCGGACCTCGTCCTGCACGCTCGGCTTGTGCTGGCGGATCAGGGAGGTGCGCCATAGCCCGTCGATCTCGGCGAGCATGCGCCGGTCGTTCTCGGCCAGCGACGTCCCGCCCAGCCGCAGGGAGTCCCGTTCCGCAAGCAGGTCATGGATGCGGCGGATGGCACCCGTGACCGCTCGCCGCCGGGCCTCGGTGGGGTGAGCGGTCAGAACCGGGCGGAACTCCAGTGCACGCAGCCGGACGAGCGCCTCGTCACGGCCGACCTCGTCCGCCAGTTGCGTGAACGCATCGGAGAGCGTGTCATCCACAGTGATGTCATAAGCCGCCACCCCGGACTCGCGCTGCCGGAGCACACGCACCCGGTGGTACTCCTCAGCGAGGTTCGCCAGGTGGAAGTAACAGGTGAAAGCCCGCGCGACCAGCTCGGACCGCTCCAGGCCGAACGTGCCGACCAATTGCGCGGCGTCCTCGAAGGCCGTCGACCCGGGATCGTCGTAGGCGCGGATCGTCAGCTCGCGCAGCCTCTCGACGTCGGCGAGCAATCCCGGTGCACCCGATTCGTCCAGCACCGTGCCCAGCAGGTTGCCGAGGAGCCGGACGTCCTCCCGCATGAGCTCGGGGACCTCATGGCGCGCAAACAGTCGTCGAATGCTCTGGTGCTCGCCAAGGCGGGCTGCTGAGTGGTCGTTCACACGGTATAGGGTAGGTCGCTTTTGTTTCACTCACGCACCTTGTCCACAAATCCGGCCGATCTGAGGAGGCATCGCACCTCGGCTGCGGATGCTCTCGGCCCCGTCACGCGGCACACTGTAGCCATGGTCAGATTGACGACACGGCTGGCGATCTTCCTCGGCGCTGCGGCGCTCGCCCTGCCCCTGGCCTTCCTCACGAAGAGAGCAGGCCCCGCTGCCGCGCAGGACTGACCAACGGCCAGGGGTGAGAAGCTCACCCGTCCACCTGTTGAACCCTCACCCCCGGAGTCCCCGATGACCCAACCCGAACAGACATCCCGGTCTGGCAATGCAGCGACCAGCTTCCTCGCCGCACGCTGGGGATCCGTCGTCCTCGTCATCCTGGCCGCGATCTTCGTGGGACAGAACCGCGAGGACGTCTCCCTCCATCTGCTATGGGTGACGGTGACGGCTCCCAACTGGGTCGTCCTCGCCGCGCTGTTCGTGCTCGGCGCGCTCAGCGGTGCGCTCTGGCGCTCACGGCGCAAGAAGAAGTGACCACCGCGCCTCCATGAACCCGGTGACGCACCGCATTGCCCATCAGAGCCAGTCCTTGGCCTTGAACTGCAGGTAGAGGACGAGCGACGCCACCACCATGAGCGCGCTGGACACCCAGAACCCGGCCTGGGTGCCGAACATCGGGTACTGCACGTTCATGCCATAGAAGCCGGTGACCAGGGTGGGCACCGCAATGATCGCGGCCCAGCTGGTCACCTTCTTCATGACCAGGTTCATCCGGTTGCCCTGCGCGGTGAGGTTGGTGTCCAGGATGGTCGAGACCAGGTCGCGCAGCGAATCCGTCCAATCGGCCACCCGTAGCGTGTGATCGTAGACATCCTGAACATAGGGTGCCAGCGCCGGCCCTCCCGCGCTCGGCGCGCCGAGGTCGTCACCGCCCACCAGGCCTTTGCGTCGCATCACCTCACCGACGACCTCGCGCATCGGCAAGGCGAGCTGCCTGAGGGTCACCAGCTGCTTGTGCGCCACATAGGCAGCACGCTGGACCTCAGCGGTCTGGGGATGCTCGGCGAACACGGCCTCCTCAAGCGCGTCGAGTTGCTCATCGAGCTGTTGCACGGTGTCGAAATGGCTGTCCACCGTCACATCGAGCAGGCCCCAGAGCAGACCTCCGACCCCCTGTGCGATCAGCTCCGGGTGGGCCGCCCACTGCCGCTGGACGGGAGCCATGTCGAACGCGTCCCCCGGACGCACCGTGACCAAGATGTTCGACAGCACAAAGGCGTTGATCTCTCGCCGCTCCAGCTCGTCGATGTGCGGATGGGCGATCAGCGCATATGCCACCAGGAAGAGGTGCGAGTCGTAGCGGTCCAGTTTGGATCGCTGATGCTCCTCGTGCACGTCCTCGATGGCGAGTGGATGCAGACCCAACTCTGCAGCCAGCTCGGCGAGCTCACTGTCCTCCGGGTCGGTCAGGTCGATCCAGAGCAGGTTGGAGTGATCGGCGCCCAGTTCGGAGACCTCAGCCAGCTCGATGCCGTCACGGACCGCCTCTCCGTCGCGGTACAACCGGGTGCTTGCCATGGTGCCAGCCTAGCGACCGGCGCTCACCGGAATTCGCTCGCCCGAACCCCGCAGGACCAACCCGGCGGGCAGCACAGTGGGAGCTATCGCCTCCCTGGGGACGCAGGCACATTCGAGGGCTCTGCGCGCCGCGAGGCGGCCCATCTCCGACGGGTCGTAGGAGACCGTCGTGAT
>JAATES010000179.1 GCA_015655615.1 Actinomycetales bacterium | reverse complement strand
GTGACGACGTCGCTGGCCATGGTCGACGGGCGGTCACCGTCCGAGCTGGCCACCTGGTGGGGATACGTGGTCACGTCGGTCCTTCTGATGCCGGTCGCGGCACTATGGGCCTTTGCCGAACGCACTCGCTGGAGTTCGGTGGTACTGGTGGTGGCGGCGCTCAGCGGTGCCGTGGTCCAGTGGCGGATGATCGAGATTTGGGGAGCGTGATGTCCAAGAAGACGTTGACGTCGGATGCGGTGCAGCAGGGCCCGCGGGCCACTGCGCACAGCGGCCGTGGTTTCGGCCGGGTCCTGGTGGCCATCTATGCGGTGCTCGCTCTGGCTGCCACCTCACGGGGCGTCGTCCAGCTGGCGATCCGAGGACATGAGGCACCACTGGCCTATGTGCTGTCACTCATCGCCGGGATCGTCTACCTGGTGGCCACGGTCGCGCTGGCCCGCGATGGCGGGTGGCGCCCCGTGGCGTGGACCGCATGCGCCGTTGAGGCGGTGGGGGTCCTCGGCGTCGGGATGGCGAGTTTGGCTGATCCGGTGGCCTTTCCCGACGAGACCGTATGGTCGGGATTCGGCTCCGGATACGGCTGGGTTCCCCTGATATTGCCGTTTGTCGGACTCACGTGGCTATGGCGCACGGGCACGAGCCGCGCCGGCCAGAACGATCTGTCTCAGAGCCTGGAGGACTAAGGGTGTTCTACCGCACGCTATTCACGGTGGTCTTCGCGCGGATGGATCCCGAGCAGGCCCATCACCTCGCCTTCACCGGGATCTCCTGGTTCGGCAAGGTGCCCGGCCTGCGCACACTGGGGCGAGGTGTGGTCGCTCCCTACCGCGGGACGACCGGCGTGCGGGTCTTCGGACGGACGGTCCCGGCGCCCTTCGGAGTGGCGGCGGGTTTCGACAAGAATGCGCGTGCGGTCGAGGGCCTGACCAACCTCGGATTCGGCTTCGTCGAGATCGGCACGGTCACGGCGCGTGCCCAGCCGGGCAATGAGAGGCCGCGCCTGTGGCGCGAGCTGGACCTGCGGGGCGTCCGCAATCGGATGGGGTTCAACAACGACGGGGCCCCCGAGGTCGCCCGTCGGCTGGCGCGGTTGCGCCGGACCCGGAGCGGCCGGCAGGCGGTCATCGGAGTGAACATCGGCAAGTCCAAGGCCACCCCGCTCGACGAGGCCGCAGCCGATTACGCGACCAGCGCGAGTCTGCTCGCTCCCTATGCGGACTTCCTGGTGGTCAATGTGTCGTCTCCGAACACGCCGGGCTTACGGGATCTGCAGGCGGTCGAATCCTTGCGGCCCATTCTGGTGGCCGTGCGGGAGGCCGCCGACGTCTCGGGCAAGGCGGCGGGCCGTCCCCCGGTGCCCCTGCTCGTGAAGATCGCCCCCGACTTGTCCCATGCCGACATCGATGCCGTGACCGACCTGGTGCTGGAACTCGGCCTCGACGGTCTGGTCGCGGTCAACACCACCGTGAGCCACGACCGGGGACCGGGGGGGCTGTCAGGACCGCCAGAGCTGGCCCGCGGCCTGGAGGTCGTGGGGCGCGTTCGCGGCCGATTGGGGGCGGACAAGGTGATCATCGGCTGCGGTGGCATCACCACGGCCGGGGACGCACAGGCCTACCTCGACGCCGGCGCCACCTTGGTCCAGGGGTACACCGGGTTCCTCTACGAAGGTCCGTTCTGGGCCGGGCGGGTCAACCTGCCGCTCCTGCGGCACACCGCTCATGCCACGATGCACCCGCAGGAGTTCAGCGGGGTCGGGCCGTTCGGCGAATCGGCGTGAGCGAGATCGGCTCATGCACCTGCCCGCTGGCGTGAGCGCCGTCCCGGGCGTGCCGATCCGGCCTTCGAGGGAGCCCCGACCGCCTGACGTCAGTCCGGGTAGACACCGTGCTTGGCCTGAGTCGGCCGGGGCAGCCGCCAGCGGCGGAATTGCAGGGTGCGGCTGATCGCATACATGGCCAGGCCGCGTTCAAGCCGGTCCGCCCCGAACTTAGCGGTGATGCGGCGCTTCAAAGAGCGCCACATCAGGAAGGTGTCCACGACCACGAAGATGGCGAGGACATAGATCCCGAACGTCGCGGCGATGGTGAGCGCAGCGCTGCCCCCCGCAAGGATGCCGAGGACCAGCAGGACGACGGCGATGATCAGGAAGTACTCACCGAGGCTCCAACGGGCATCGACGTAATCGCGGACGTACTGGCGCACGGGGCCCCGATCACGGGCTGGCAGATGCGCGGTGTCCCCGGATCTCATTGCCTGATACTCGCGGTCGCGGACGGCCCGCTCCTTGGCACGGGCCGCCTTGGCTGCAGCCCGGCGGTCGTTGACGACGAGGGGCCTGCGGTTCGCTGCCTCGGCCTCCTTACGACTGGGTGTGGGGCGGCCTTTCTTCGCCGCCTCGGGCGCCACCGGCGAGGTCACGTCAGCGGAAGCGTCCTGTGTCGGGTCGGAGGGGCTGGGGGACTCGGTGGTCTTACGTCGCAACGGCACGCCGCAATTCTATCGGGGATCGCGGACTGCTGATCCAGGACGCGATTCCCCTGAGCCCGTCAGACACGGGAGTCCCTGCGGGGCACCGATACGGTAGAGCCATGACCACCCACGATGATGTCACCCGGCTGCGAGACCGCGTTCACCAGCTGTTCCCCGCGCTGGTCCAGGACCTTGAGTCGCTGGTGCGGATTCCCAGTGTGTCGGCTCCCGCCTTCGACCAGGCGCACGTCGAGGCCAGCGCTGAGGCCGTGGTGGCACTGCTGCGATCCGCGGGCGTCGGGGATGCGGCGGTCCGCCGGGTGCCTGGCGGTCGCCCCGCGGTGATCGGGCACCTGCCTGCTGCCGCAGGGGCACCCACGGTGCTGCTCTACGCCCATCACGACGTCCAGCCGCCCGGTGCAGCCACAGACTGGGACTCAGAGCCGTTCGAGCCGGTCCGCCGGGGCGAACGCCTCTATGGTCGTGGCGCCGCCGACGACAAGGCAGGGATCATCGCGCATGTCGGAGCCCTGCGAGTGCTCGGCGGCGAGGCAGGGGTGGGCGTCACCGTGTTCGTCGAAGGCGAGGAGGAGGTGGGCTCGCCCACCTTCGCGGAATTCCTTCGGCACCACCACGACGAGCTGCGCGCCGACGTGATCGTGGTCGCCGACTCCGCGAACTGGCAGGTGGGAGTCCCCGCACTCACGACGTCGCTGCGTGGCCTGGTCACGGTGGACGTCACCGTACGGATCGGCACGCATGCGGTTCATTCGGGCATGTTCGGTGGCCCGGTCCTGGACGCGCTCACGGTGCTGTCACGACTGATCGCCACGCTGCACGACTCGGCCGGCCGGGTGGCCGTCGCCGGGCTGACCTCGGCGCCGGACCCGGTGGTGGACTATGACGAGGCCGACCTGCGCCGGGATGCCGGAGTGCTCGACGGTGTGGAATTGGCCGGGTCGGGACCGTTGACCGCCAGACTGTGGACGCAGCCGGCGCTGTCCGTGATCGGCATCGACGCGCCGTCGGTCGCGCTCTCATCGAACACGATCCAGCCTGTCGCCACGGCTCGGCTGTCCTTGCGTATCGCGCCAGGTCAGGAGCCGCAAGCCGCGGAAGACGCCTTGCGCGCGCACCTGGTGGGCCACGCTGCGTTCGGCGCC
>JAATES010000303.1 GCA_015655615.1 Actinomycetales bacterium | reverse complement strand
CGAGTTCTACCTGTTCGAGCAGCCCAGCGATCCCGATCAGCCTTTGGTGCCGATAGACTCCGGCGGTTATTTCGACCATGTGGCGCGTGCCGCCGGTCATGACTTCCGTCGGTCGGCGATCACCATGCTGGAGTCCATGGGCATCTCGGTGGAGTTCTCTCACCACGAGGCCGGCCCTGGACAGAACGAGATCGATCTGCGGTACGCGGATGCGCTCACGACCGCGGACAACCTCATGACCTTCCGCACAGTGGTCAAGGAGGTCGCGCTGGAACAAGGTGTGTTCGCCTCCTTCATGCCCAAGCCGATGGCGGAGCACCCCGGGTCGGGCATGCACACGCACCTGTCGTTGTTCGAGGGGGACCGCAACGCCTTCCACGAGCCGGGTGCGCGGTTCGAGCTGTCGCGCACGGCACGCCACTTCATCTCGGGTCTGCTGCGGCATTCTGCCGAGATCACGGCGGTGACCAACCAGTACGTCAACTCGTACAAGAGGCTGTGGGGCGGCGCCGAGGCGCCGAGCTATGTGTCCTGGGGTCACAACAACCGGTCGGCGCTGGTCCGGGTGCCGATGTACAAGCCGGGCAAGGGAAATTCGAGCCGGGTGGAGTACCGGGCCATCGATTCCGCCGCCAATCCCTATCTCACCTTTGCGTTGCTGCTCGCTGCCGGTCTCAAGGGCATCGAGGAAGAATACGACCTTGTCGATGCGAGCGAGGACGACATCCTTGAGCTCACGGACGCCGAGCGGGTGGCGCTGGGCATCACGCCGCTGCCGCAGTCGCTGGGAGCCGCGCTGCGCATCATGGAGGGCTCCGAACTGGTCGCGGAGACTCTGGGCGAGCATGTCTTCGCCTACTTCTTGCGGAACAAGGACGAAGAGTGGGCCAAGTACCGCGCGCAGGTCACGCCCTTCGAGCTGAGGCGCTTACTGCAGGTGCTCTGACCGTGTCCCGGACAGTGACCCTGACCGGTAGGTTGAGCCGGTTGGGCTTTGACGACGTGCCGCGTGCCGAGCGGCTGCTGGCCGACCCCGCGCTGGTTGACGTGCTCGGACCCATTGACCCCGACTCGGCTCATCTGCACCTGCTGGGCGAGGCCTCCGATCCTGATCTGGCGGTCCTGACGCTGGCCCGGCTGTGTGAGGCAGTGCGTTCGGATCCGGACCTGCGCGGACAGCTGCGCGGCATCATCGCGCAGGATTCCGCGGCTCGACGATTGGCGGCCGTCGCGGGCGGCTCGACTGCACTGGGTGACGATCTGGTGCGCAGACCAGCCGAACTGCTCCCTGACGTGGCGGATCCCACTCCGGCGACTGGCGTCGATGCTCATGTGGTGCGTGCCGAGCTGTTGACCGCGGTGGGGGCCGATTCCGAGGCGGACGTCCCTGTGGCCTCGCTGACCGGGCCTGCCGGAGTCGACGCCTTACGGCGTGCCTACCGGTCCCGGCTGTTGCGCATCGCCGCCACCGACTTGACGGCCTCGGAGCCGCTGACTCTGCTGCCTGGAGTCGGAGCGGCACTCGCCGATCTCGCCGCCGCAGCACTGGAGGCGGCTTTGGCCTGGGCGAGGGCCGCGACGCCCGACGGCGGGCGCTGCGCGAGATTCACCGTGATCGGAATGGGAAAGACCGGTGGACGTGAGCTCAACTACGTCAGCGATGTGGACGTGATCTACGTCGTGGAGCCCGCTGACGGAGCCACGGAGGCCGAAGCTCTCACCGTGGGGGCCAAGCTGGCCGCTGGGCTGGCGCATGCGTGCGGAGGTTCGTCCGGTGAGCCCTCCCTATGGCCGGTGGATGCGGCATTGCGGCCCGAGGGCAAGCAGGGCCCCATCGTTCGCACGCTGGCATCCCACGTCAGCTACTACGAACGCTGGGCCAAGACCTGGGAGTTCCAGGCGCTGTTGAAGGCCAGGCCCGTCGCTGGCGACCTGGATCTGGGCGAGGCCTACCGTGCCGCGGTGCAGCCAATGGTGTGGGCGGCGGTGGGCCGGGACAATTTCGTCGAGGATTCGCAGGCCATGCGCCGCCGAGTCGAGGACAACGTTCCTGCGGTCGAGGCCGACCGGCAGATCAAACTGGGCAAGGGAGGGCTCCGTGACGTGGAGTTCACCGTGCAGTTGCTCCAACTGGTCCACGGCCGCGGTGATGAGTCGTTGCGCAGCGGGAACACGCTGACCGCCTTGGCAGCGCTGGCGGCCAGCGGATATGTGGCCCGAAGCGACGCCGGGCAGCTGGCCGTCTGTTACCGGTTCCTGCGCGTACTCGAACATCGCATCCAGCTGCGCCACCTTCGCCGCACGCATCTGATGCCCACCGATCCTGGGGAGTTGCGAGCGCTGTCCAGGGCGGCCGGTATGAGGTCCGAGGGCACAGACGGCATGATGGCGCGCTGGCGTGCCACCCGTCGCGACGTGCGGACCCTCCACGAAGAGCTGTTCTACCGGCCACTGCTGCCGGCGGTCGCGCAGTTGTCGCAGGATGAGGCCGCACTGGCACCAGAGGCCGCGCGCGCGCGGTTGCAGGCCATCGGGTACCGCGACCCCGCAGGCGCCATGCGGCACATCGAGGCGCTCACCGAAGGGCTGAGCCGTCGCGCGGCGATCCAGCGGCAGCTGCTCCCCGTCATGCTGGGCTGGTTCGCCGATGGCGCGGACCCCGACCGAGGGCTCCTGGCCTTCCGCAGGCTCTCCGACGACCTCGGCTCCGCGCACTGGTATCTGAAGCTGCTGCGGGATTCCACGTCGGCGGCCTCGCGGCTCGCCAAGGTCCTGTCGAATTCGCAGTTCATGGCGGACTCCCTGTCGCGTTCGCCGGAATCAGTGCATTGGCTCGCCGACAATGCTGAATTGCATCCGCTGGGGCGGGAGCGGCTGGACCGCGAGGTCGACGCCATCCTGGGACGGGCGGACGAGGAGCCCATTGCCGCCTCCGCGTTGCGAGCGGTGCGCCGTCGCGAGCTGACCCGTATCGCGGCCGCTGAGCTGCTCTCGGTGTCTGATCAGGTGACCACTCAGATCGCCATCAGCGATGTGACGGACGTGACCTTGGTGGGCGGCCTGCGCATTGCAGAGTACTCGATCACTCATGAAATGAGCCGGGACCACGGCGAACCCCCTGCCGACATGCTGGTGGTGGCCATGGGCCGTCTGGGCGGACGAGAAATGAGCTACGGGTCGGACGCCGACGTGATGTACGTCTATGAACCCAGAGCAGGCACAACTGAGCGGGTGGCCCATGACTATGCCGTGGCTGTCGCGACCCGGCTTCGAACAGTGCTGTCCGCGCCCGGAGACCAGCCGCCGCTCGAGGTGGACCCGGCGTTGCGGCCTGAGGGGCGCAATGGGCCGCTGGTCCGGTCATTCGAGTCCTATATGGAGTATTACGCGCGCTGGTCCGAAGCCTGGGAACGGCAGGCGCTGCTTCGAGCACGCCCGGTGGCGGGGTCCGGTGTGCTGGGACGCCGCTTCATGGATCTGATCGATCCGTTGCGGTATCCGGCTGGAGGCCTCGACCCCGCGGTAGTGCGAGACGTGCGCCGGATCAAAGCCCGGGTGGAGGCCGAGCGGCTGCCCAGGGGGGTGTCCCCGGCCCGGCATCTGAAGCTGGGGCCTGGCGGCATCGCCGATGTCGAATGGACTGTCCAATTGCTGCAGCTCCAGCACGGCGGCGCCGTCCCGAGCTTGCGGACGACCCAGACGTTGCAGGCGATGAAGGCAGCTGTCGCGGCCTCTTTGATCTCGGCGGAGGATGCCGAGATCCTGGAAGCCGCCTGGCTCGAAGCCTCCCGGATCCGCAATGGGGTCGCGTTGTGGTCCGGCAGGCTCACGGGCGCCAACAGCAACGTGCTGCCCCATGATCGCCGGGACCTCGCCGGAGTGGCGCAAGCGATCGGCTTCCCTGGAACCGGAAGCGAGCTGGAGGAGCACTATCTGCGGGTGGTACGGAGGGCACGAGCCGTCGTCACCCATGTCTTCTATGGTCTCGGGCCGGAATCGGCACGCATCGAGGTCTGACTGGGGTGACTTCCGTCAGTCCCGTCAAGGGATCTCCGCGATGCCTGGGGACCAGCTGCCGGTCTTGTCAGTGAGAGAGAGGATGCTGTCGAGGAGGGCCCAGACGGAGCCGAGACCGAAGGCCACCGGTGTGACCAGATCGTCGTGCGTCGCAGGGGGCTCTCTGAGACCGCGGGACTTCTGTGGTGAAACACGGAAGGGCCCGCGTGGGCCCGTCGTTGCGACGGGGCCCACGCGGGCCCTCTGCGGACCATGCGTGCTGCCGACTCGCGTCTGAGCAGGTCAGCAGCACGCCGCCGGTCACACGTCGTAGTAGAGCTCGAACTCGTAGGGGTGCGGACGCAGCCGCAGGGCGTCGATCTCCTTCTCCCGCTTGAGGTCGATCCAGGTCTCGACGAGGTCCTCGGTGAACACGTTGCCGTGGGTGAGGTATTCGTGGTCGGCCTCGAGGTTGTCGATGACCTCGGCCAGCGAGCCGGGCACCTGCGAGATGAGGGCGTGCTCCTCGGGCGGCAGCTCGTACAGGTCCTTGTCGATCGGGTCGGCCGGCTCGATGCGGTTCTTGATGCCGTCCAGGCCGGCCATCAGCTGGGCCGAGAAGCACAGGTACGGGTTGGCCGAGGGGTCCGGCACGCGGAACTCGATGCGCTTCGCCTTGGGGGAGGTACCGGTGACCGGGATACGGATACACGCGGAACGGTTACGGGCTGAGTAGACCAAGTTGACCGGGGCCTCGTAGCCGGGGACCAGGCGGTGGTAGGAGTTGACCGATGGGTTGGTGAACGCGAGCAGCGACGGCGCGTGCTTCAGCAGGCCACCGATGTACCACCGAGCAAGATCCGACAGGCCGCCATAGCCCTTCTCGTCGTAGAACAAGGGCTCGCCATCCTTCCACAAGGACTGATGCGTGTGCATGCCCGAGCCGTTGTCGCCGAAGATCGGCTTCGGCATGAAGGTGACCGACTTGCCAGCCTCATAGGCGACATTCTTGATGATGTACTTGAACTTCTGCAGGTCGTCACCTGCGGCGGTCAGCGTGTTGAAGCGGTAGTTGATCTCCTGCTGACCGGCGGTGCCGACCTCATGGTGCGCACGCTCGAGGATCAGGCCGGCCGAGCTCAGGGCCGCGAACATGTCGTCGCGCAGATCAGCGAACTTGTCCGAGGGGGACAGCGGGAAGTACCCGCCCTTGTACCGGGTCTTGTAGCCGAGGTTTCCGCCTTCTTCTTCCCGCCCGGTGTTCCAAGCCGCCTCGACGGAGTCGATGCTGTAGAACGACTCGTGCTGCGAGGTCGAATAGCGCACGTCGTCAAAGACGTAGAACTCGGCCTCGGGGGCAAAGAACGCGGTGTCCGCGATGCCGGTGGACTTGAGGTAGGCCTCAGCCTTCAGCGCGATGTTGCGCGGGTCGCGCGAGTACGGCTCATCCGTGAAGGGGTCGACGATCGAGAAGTTCACGATCAGCGTCTTGTGCTTGCGGAACGGGTCCAGGTACGCCGTGGTGACGTCCGGGATCAGCTTCATGTCGGACTCGTTGATAGCCTGGAAGCCCCGGATCGATGATCCATCGAAGGCAAGACCACTGCTGAACGCGGTGTCGGCGAACTCTGAGACCGGAACGTTGAAGTGCTGCTGAATGCCTGGCAGGTCGGTGAACCGGACATCGACGAACTCAACATCCTGATCCCGGGTGAAGGCTATAGCCTCTTCTGCACTCTTGAACATCCGTGTACTCCTTGCTCGGTGAGGCCCTCAGGTGTGGGTAGTGATGATCCTAGGCGACCACCGTTTCACGGCGGTGTGTGGAATGTTTCCAGGATGTTACGGGCAGCGCCTCGGTGTTGCGGGCCGGTGTCGGCCCCTGTGGGAGGAAGACGGTCGGCAGACCGTGCCGATGCGCAGCGCGCCATGGCCGCACGGCAAAGTCCTCTAGGGTGGTGCCGTGAAACGCGACGAGGTGACCAGTTGGCTTGAGGGGGGTCCGCAGGCTCAGGGGGCGTTTCGTGGCGAGCGACTGGGTCTGCCCGAGTCCGGGCCCGGCTCCATGGCCGGACTGGGTCGCAGGAGCCTGGCGTTGGTGATCGACTGGTGGGCGTCATGGCTGGTCGCCTACCTGATCTGGGGGGCTCAGCCCTGGGGTACTCTCGGCGTCTTCGCCCTCCAGAATGTCGTGCTTCTGGCCACGGTCGGCGCGACGTTCGGGCATCGGCTCGCTGGGCTACAGGTCGTGAGAACGGGAGCGCGGTCCGACCTGCCCGCCGCCACCGGCACCCCCGTGCCAGCGACCCCGGAGCGTTCCGTCACAGGGATCGGCGTCCTGGCAGCCGCCATCCGCACTCTCCTCCTGTGCCTGGTCCTGCCCGCGGTGGTCTGGGACGCCGATGGCCGGGGCCTGCATGATCGCGGTGCCGGAACGGCCATCGTACGGCGCTAGAGACCGCGGGTCGGTTCAGCGCGCATTGCGGTGATTCATCCGGGCGCGCATCGGGTCGACGCCCTTGGGGATGGGGAGCTTTGCGGCACCGAGTGCCGACAGCCGCTTCTCGACCTCGCCCACCTCGGCCTTGGTGAGCTTCGGTTTGAGCTTGCGCACGGCAGTCGTCAGCTTGGCCAGGGGCACCTGGCCCTCGCGGTCGCCGACCTCGATCGTCGTGACGGGGACGTCCTTGGCCACGCGGTTCAGGCGCTTCTTCTCATCGGAGAGCAACCGCTTGACCTTCGGAGACTTGGCTTCGCCGACCAGGATCACGCCGGGACGCCCGACACCTCGGAAGACGATGTCCTGGGACTTGGCGTCGAAGGCGACAGGCTGCTCGGTGAAGGTCCAGCCGCGCTTGATGGTGCCCAGCACGGCCTGGGACGCTCCGACCTCGCCATCGAGATCCTTGTATTGCACCTTGGTGAAGCGGTTGGTCAAGGTGTACATCGCGGCCAAGGCGCCAATCGGAATAGCGATGATCACCACATACACCGGGTGGTTGACCAGCAGCCCGATCACGTACCCGAGGACCAGCACTCCGAAGAACACCGCTGGCAATTGCCACAGGATGGGGCGATAGCGATCACGGGTGAAGGTGAAGGCCTGCCAGATCAGCTTGTACCAGCGGGGCTTCTTCTCGGGCGCGGGAGATGAGGAACGGGACATGGTTCAGCAGTCTAGTCGAGTCCTCGGACGTCCCGGATCGGCCATCGTGATGCCGCCGGCGAGCTCACGACGGGGACAGCAGTGAACGGGCTTCCTGGCGCGCGGTGACGGGTTGGGCCAGATGAGCGAGGGACTCCGGGATCTGGCGGCCCCGGCGCGTCATCGCCTGCCCCCACAACCGGCCGGCTCGGTAGGACGAGCGCACCAAGGGTCCGGACATGACGCCGAGGAAGCCGATCTGCTCGGCCGCATCGCTGAGCTCGACGAACTCCTCGGGCTTGACCCAGCGCTCCACCGGGTGGTGACGCAGGGAGGGACGCAGGTACTGGGTGACGGTGATCAAGTCGCATCCTGCATCATGAAGGTCCTGCAGCGCGTCCTTGGCCTCGGCCAGGGTCTCACCCATCCCCAGGATGATGTTGGACTTGGTCACCAGCCCGGCATCTCTCGCCTGGGTGATCACCGAGAGCGACCGGTCGTACCGGAACCCGGGGCGGATCTTCTTGAAGATGCGAGGGACGGTCTCGACGTTGTGGGCGAGGACCTCCGGCCGGGAGGAGAACACTTCCGAGAGCAACTCGGGAATGGCGTTGAAGTCGGGGATGAGCAGTTCGACACCGGTACCGGCGTTCAGGGCATGGATCTGCCGGACGGTCTCGGCGTAGAGCCAGGCCCCGCCATCGGCGAGATCGTCCCGGGCCACTCCGGTCACCGTGGAGTAGCGAAGACCCATCTCGCGCACCGACTCAGCGACTCGGCGCGGCTCGTCAGCGTCGAAGTCGGCCGGCTTGCCGGTGTCGATCTGGCAGAAGTCGCAACGGCGGGTGCACTGGTCGCCGCCGATCAGGAAGGTGGCCTCACGGTCTTCCCAGCATTCGAAGATGTTGGGGCATCCGGCCTCCTCGCAGACCGTGTGCAGGCCGCCGGACTTGACCAGTCCCTTGAGCTCGGAATATTCCGGCCCCATCGTCGCGCGGGTCTTGATCCACGACGGCTTCTTCTCGATGGGAGTTTCAGCATTGCGGACCTCGATGCGCAACATCCGCCGGCCCTCAGGGGCTAAGGTCATCGGTTCCTCCGTCGGCACTGGTGCAGGGTTGTCCGAGATCGTCCGCATTCACCCTACGGCAGTTGTGCGAGGAGTTCCGCGCCGACTGCCATGTGGGCAGGGTGATCTAGACGACGTTTGGCAATGAGCGGGGCCGCCTGGCCGTGGACGTGTCACGCAGCCTTCGGTGGCTGCAGCGCCAGAGGAGTCAGGCAACGCCGGAGATGTTCCTGAAGCGGGGGTGCCACCTCAGGGACGGTGACGGCGCGGCGCAGCTCCCGGGACAGTGTGGTCACCCCGGCGTCGGTGATGCCACACGGCACGATGCGGCCATAGTCAGCAAGACTCGCATCGCAGTTCAGTGCGAGGCCGTGCATGGTCGTCCCCTTGGCGACCCGCACTCCGATGGCACAGACCTTCCGGTCCCGCATCAACTCGGTCGCCGGGCACCAGACCCCGGAACGGCCGTCGACTCGCTGCGTCTGGAGTCCGAGCTCAAGGCTGAGGTCCATCACCGACTGTTCCAGCGCCCGCACATAGGCGACCACGTCGACGGGCTCGCGCAGGCGCAGGATCGGGTAGGCGACGATCTGGCCGGGACCATGCCAGGTGATCCGGCCACCGCGGTCCACGTCGACCACACGAGATCCGTCCTGGGGCCGGTCGGAGGCATTGGTGCGCCTGCCGGCGGTGAAGACCGCATCGTGTTCGACCAGGATCACCGTAGCGTCACGGTGCCCGGCAGCCACCTCAGCATGGATCTGTCGTTGCAGGTCCCAGACCTCTTCATAGTCATGACGCCGGATGCCGAGGTCGAGCGAGACGAACTCCATGACCTCCACGATACCGTCGGGCCTCACCAGGGACGTGAGGCGAAGAGGTTGAGCCCGACTGTCTGCGAGAGGTATCGGGTGGCGCGTTGCCCGCGGACGCTGTTGCCGGCATGGTCGAGCCGCGGCGAATAGCTGGCCAGTGCGCCCTTGCCGGGTGAGATCGCGATGATGCCACCGCTGACGCCACTCTTGGCAGGCACACCGATCTCGAACCGCCAATCGCCGGAGTGCTCGTACATGCCTGCAGCCGCGAGTGCGGCAAGCACGTATTGGCAGTGGAGGGGGGCGATGACCTGCTCTCCGGTGAGTGGGTTGAGGCCACCGTCCGCCGACGTCGCTGCCATGACGGCGAGGTCCCGGGTGCTGACCCGGAGCGAGCACTGCCTGGTGTAGACGTCCGTGGCGGCGATGGGGTCGAAGTGAATGTGCCCATAGCTGTCCAGCAACTCGGCCAGCGCCCGATTGCGCTGATTCGTCGCGGCTTCCGACTGGTAGACCTCATCGTCCAGGGCGAGCTCACGTCCGGCGAAGCGGGAGAGCCCCTCGCGGATGTGCTCCCACTTGGCATCGGTGGTGTCTCCGGGAACCGGGCTTGTCGGGGCGATGGCACCAGCGTTGACCATGGGGTTCATGGGCCGGCCGGCGTTCAGCTCCATGGCCATGACCGAGTTGAAAGGCAGCCCGGTGTTGTTGACGCCGATGAGCCGTTGCCAGCAACTTGCCGATGCGTGCGCCAGGTGGCAGCTGCCCCGTCGAGATCGCACCGAGGGCGTCTTCGATGCTGACGTCGAGGTGCGGGTGCCGGTGGCTCACGGGATCACCGGCCCGTCACTGATTGCTGGTATTCGTGGCGAAGCCACGCTGCGGCTGCAGTGACGTCGGGATAGGCGAAAGTGAAGCCATCTGCCGCAAGCGCGGCAGGTGTCACCTCCTGGGATGCCAGGATCTCGCTGGCGAATCCGCCGAGTGCAAGACGCAACGCCAGACGTGGGACCGGCAGCCAGGACTTGCGATCGAATGCGGTCGCGATGGCCGCGGTCACCTCGGCGTTGGTCGCCGGATTCGGCGCTACGAGGTTGACCGGCCCGCTGAGCTCCGAGTCGATCAGGTGGACCAGTGCTGCGACGTGGTCGTGCAGCGTGATCCACGCCCACTGCTGCATGCCGGATCCCAGAGGACCGCCCACCCCACGTCGGATCAGGGGCAGCATACGAGATAGTGCGCCGCCACGGGCGTCGAGCACGAGGCCCGTCCTCGCGAGCACGACGCGCGCTCCGCCGACGGCTGCAGGGATGGCCGCGGCCTCCCACTGCTTGACGAGATCGGGGATGAACCCGCTGCCCGGCGGACTCGTCTCCGTCAGGCGCGCTCCTGGACGGTCGCCGTAGTACCCCACCGCAGATCCCTGGATGAGCGCTCTCACCTGCGAGCTGCCGTCACTGCGTCCCAGGGCTATCGCCTCTGCCAGGAGCAGGGTGGGGCCGGTGCGGGAGAGCAGCAACTCCAGCTTGCGTGCCCTCGTCCATCGGCGGTCGCCGATGCCTGCCCCGACCAGGTTCACCACGACGTCCACGCCGCGCAACGCGTCCGGGTCCAGCTCGCCGCGCGAGGGCGACCACCTCCGGAACTCCACGGAGGAGTGCGATCCTGACTGCGGAGAGCGGCTGAGGACGACCGCCTCGTCTCCTCGCGCGGTCAGGGTCCGAGTCAGGGCCGAACCGATGAATCCAGTCCCACCCGCCACCACGATGCGTGTCATAGAGCCACCTTACGTGCGGTGTCACCGGGCTGCGTCAGCAGACTGGATCGCTTGCGACGAGCTTCCCAAGAAGCCGTTGTACAGAGCATCCTGGTGCAGCTACGACAACTGCGGGCTGGTGCGCCACCTCGGTGGTGCACCAGCCCGCAGTCAGGGCATGCCAGAAGGAATCGCGATGTTCACAGGTCCAGGTCCGGGCCGAAGGCACCTTCCTCGATACGGTTCTTGACTGCAGTGAGGTAGCGAGCGGCATCTGCTCCGTCCACCAGTCGGTGGTCGTAGGACAGTGCCAGGTAGGTGATCGACCGGATGGCGATGACGTCCTCGCCATCGGCGCCCTTCACCACAGCCGGCCGCTTCACGATGGTCCCGGTGCCGAGGATGGCAGAGGTTCCCACTGGCACGATCGGGGTGTCGAACAGTGCCCCGCCCGAACCTGTGTTGGTGATGGTGAAGGTAGCCCCGCTCAGTTCATCGGGTGTGACCTTGTTGGCCCGCGTCCGACCGGCGAGATCACAGATCTTCGCTGCCAGACCAGACAGCCCGAGGTCACCGGCGTTGCGGATCACCGGAACGAGGAGGCCGCGTTCGGTGTCGACCGCGATCCCGACATTCTCGTTGTCGGGGTAGGTGATGACGCCGTCAGCAAGTACCGCGTTGACCTTGGGGTAGGCCTTCAGCGCCTCGGTGGCGGCCAGCGCGTAGAACGGCAAGAACGTGAGGTTCGCTCCGTGCTTCGATTTGAAAGCCTCCTTGTTCGCAGCGCGGAGCGTCGCGAGCCTGGTGACATCCACCTCGACCACGGTGGTGAGCTGTGCCTGGGTCTGCAGCGCCTCGACCATGCGCTCGGCAATGATCTTGCGAAGACGGCTGGCCTTCTCGGTGGTGCCGCGCAGCGGCGAGACGGGCAGGATCGTGGATGCAGAGGCCGACGGGGCCGACGGGGCCGACGCGGACGACGGAGCGGCGGCAGGTGCCGCTTTGGTCACGGCAGCGAGGACGTCCTCCTTGCGGATGCGTCCTCCCACTCCGGTTCCGACTACGGCCGCCAGGTCGACGCCCTTGCTCGCCGCGAGCTTCCGCACGAGGGGAGTGAGGTAGGAACCTGGCGAACTCGCCACCGGCACCAACGACGGCGCTGGACTGGCGGGTGCGGAGACCGGCGCGGGGACGGGTGCCGCCACCGGAGCTGGTGCGGCTACCGGTGCTGGTGCGGCTACCGGAGCAGCGGGCGCAGGAGCGGCTGGTGCCGGTGCGGCGGGTGCCGGAGCGGCGGGTGCCGAGGCTGCCACTGGTGCCGGAGTCGCTGCGACCGGTGCGGGGGCCGCGACCGCGGGTGCCGCACCATCGCCGATGATCGCCAGGACGGCGCCGACCTGGGCGTCCTCGTCCTCTTGAACCAGGATCTGCTGCACGACTCCCGCCACGGGTGAGGGGATCTCAGTGTCGACCTTGTCGGTGGAGACCTCGAGCAATGGCTCGTCGACCTCGACGGTGTCGCCGACGTTCTTGAGCCAGCGG
>JAATES010000124.1 GCA_015655615.1 Actinomycetales bacterium | reverse complement strand
GCGGCGCCACGAACCCCGCCTCGTACGCCGAGTGACTCCTGGGTGGAAGGTCGCACCCCTGCCGGCGACAGCCGCCCGAGGTCGGCCGCCGGCAACCGATCCGGTGCCGCCCCGCCCGGTCCTGCCGGCCGACCGCCGGCATCGGATCGGCCCGCCGCCTCCCGGCGGCCCACGGCGGCGACTGCGCGTAGCCTCCCAGAGACCCCGCGCAGAACGTCGACCACCACGGGACAGCGAGTGGGGTCGTGGTCCTGGCAGTCCATCGTGCTGACCCTGCTGGTCCTGGCGGTCATCATCGCTGCTCTGGTGGGACTGTTCGGTGACGGAGACGGCAAACAGCGGTCGCACGCGGAGGCCCCTGCGCGCAGTCTGGCTACCGTGATGGCGCCCGGTAGGGAAGAATGTGCCCAGGCAGGCTCTTGCAGGCCTGGGCAGACGACGAGTGCTCGGCGCCTGCCGGGCATGGCTCCGACGACACCGAAGGACGTCTAGTGGTTGATGACGCATCCCGCATCCTCGCGGGCCGCTATGAGGTCGGCGAGCTCATTGGCCGCGGCGGCATGGCCGAGGTCCACATCGGCCACGACAATCGCCTGGGCCGTACCGTGGCCATCAAGATCCTACGGTCCGACCTGGCCCGCGACCCCTCCTTCCAGGCGCGGTTCCGCCGGGAGGCGCAAGCCGCTGCGGCCCTCAACCACCCTGCCATCGTCGCGGTGTACGACACCGGCGAGGACAATCTGACCGATCCGGCCACCGGCAGCGTCTCGCATGTGCCCTTCATCGTCATGGAGTACGTCGAAGGACACACCGTCCGCGACATCCTGGGCAACGGTAACGCGGTCCCCATCGAAGAGGCCATCGAGATCACCTCAGGCGTGCTCTCTGCCCTCGAATACTCGCATCATGCGGGCATCGTGCACCGGGACATCAAACCCGCCAACGTCATGCTGACCCCCACCGGCAGTGTGAAGGTGATGGACTTCGGGATCGCTCGCGCATTGGCCGACTCGGCCGCCACGATGACGCAGACGCAGGCCGTCATCGGCACGGCTCAGTACCTGTCGCCCGAGCAGGCTCGTGGTGAGACCGTGGATGCACGCAGTGACCTCTACTCGACGGGCTGCCTGCTCTTCGAACTCCTGACGGGCCGCCCTCCGTTCACGGGTGACTCCCCGGTCTCGGTGGCCTACCAGCACGTGCGCGAACAGCCCCCGGTGCCCAGCTCGATCGCGGCGGACGTCCCTGACGTCCTGGATCACATCGTGCTCAAGGCCCTCGCCAAAGACCGCGACGCCCGCTATGGCAGCGCTGCCGCTTTCCGCGCCGATCTCGAGGCCTCACAACGCGGCGGAGCCGTCGCTGCCACCGCCAGTGCCGCAACGACCCAGATCCTTCCTCCTGCCGTGCTCGCAGCCGAGACCAAGGTGGTGCCGCCGCCCGTCGCTGCGTACACCGTCGAGCCCGAGCCCGAGCCCGAAGAGAAGAAGTCCCGAAAGAAGGTCGTGATCTGGTCGATCGTCGGCGTCCTGGTCGTCGCGGCCTTGGCGGTGTGGGCGATCCTCGCCATAGGCGACCGCGATTCGACCCCTCCCGTCGCACAGGTCGCCGTGCCCGTGGTGGTGGACCTCGACCAGGATGAGGCGATCCAGGCGATCAAGGCCGCCGGGTTCACCAGCGAACCGAAGATCGTCCCGAAGTCCAGCACCGATGTGGAGAAGGACCGGGTGATCTCCTCGGATCCCGACGTCGGAAAGGTCGTGGCCGCCGATACGACGATCGTCCTGGTGGTCTCGACCGGCCCGGACAGCGTGACGATCCCCGACGTCAAGAACCTCAGCCAGCAGCAGGCCCAGCAAATGCTGGAGGGCGAGGGGCTGGTGGTCATCCCCGGCGCCTCCGAGGAGAGCCCCGACGTCGCCAAGGACGCCGCGACGCGCACGGAGCCGGCCGCGGGCGAGACCGCTGTCCCCGGAGACGAGGTCACGCTCTTCACCTCCACGGGCCTGGTGAAGATGCCCGACCTCGTGGGAATGAAGCAGGCCGCAGCCGAAGAGGAGCTCCAGAAGTGGGGGCTCACGGCCAAGGTGGTCGAGGAGGAGTCCTCCGACGTCAAGGCTGGCCGGGTCATCAGCCAGGATCAGTCCAAGGACTCTTTGGTCAGCCAGCATTCCGTCATCACGCTCAAGGTCGCCATCAAGCCGGTGGCGAAGACCCTCACCCTGCCGACCCTGGCCGGGATGACAGAGGCTCAGGCGCAGGACAAGGCCACGACCCTGAACCTCGAGTGGACGGACTCCCAGTACGAGGCCAGTGACACGGTTCCGGCGGGTCAGGTGATTCGCACCGACCCGGCCGCAGGAACTCAGGTGACCGAGGGCGACACCATCACGCTGGTGGTGTCGACCGGCCCGGCGACCACGGGGACCCCGACGCCGCCCGTGGACGGTGACGACGGCTGACCCGTGGTCGACAGCCAGTTCGCCAGCAGCCGATAGCCGTCCGGCGACCGCACCGCCTCGGGGTGGAACTGCACGCCCGTCAGCGGCAGCGTACGGTGCGCCAGCGCCATGACGATGCCGTCGTCGGTGACGGCGGTCACCGCGAGCTCCCCAGGCAGCGAGTCGGCCTCGACCACCCATGAGTGATAGCGGGTGAAGGGCGTCGGTGACGGCAGGCCCGCGAAGAGACCGGTGCCGTCGTGGTGGATCGGGCTGGTCGAGCCGTGGACGATCCGTGGTGCATGCCGCACCTGTCCGCCGTAATGCACCGCCAGCGCCTGATGACCGAGGCACACCCCGAGCAGTGGAAGCGCCCGGCGCGCACAGGCGGCCACCACCTCCAGGCTCCGTCCCGCACGGTGTGGCGTTCCGGGGCCGGGTGAGACCAGCACGCCATCGTACTCGGCGACCCGGCTCACGATGTCAGGGCATTCATGGCGCACCAGATCCACTGCCGCTCCGAGGTGACGCAGGTAGCCGACGATGGTGTGGACGAACGAGTCGTGGTTGTCGACCACCAGGATGCGGGCGGGCTGGTGGGCGTCAGCCAACGGTCTGCCCGGTGCCCGGCATGTAGGGGGCGATGGCAGGGAATCCCCACTGGAAGAGCGCTGCGACCACCACGGCCGCCAGCACGATCATCTCGATGGCCTTCAACCAGGTCGGGCCGGGCAGGATCCGCCAGAGCAGTCCGTACATCAGGAACCTCCCTCCGCGGTCAGCAGCTCGTCCGGCGTGCCGGACGAGACGGGCATCCAGTACGTCAGCTCACCATGGGTGACCCACCGCTGAAGGGCGTAGTAACGAGGATGACAGCTGGTCATCGTCAGGTACCGACCGGTCAGCGGCTCCTCGGGCGTGACGATGTCCCGCCCCTCGGTCGGCACGGGGGACAGCACGCCGACCTGGTCGGGCTGGACGATCAGGTGATCCGTGACGGTGTACACGTACCAGGTGTGTTCCGTGCGTACCACCACCGCATCGCCCTTGACCAGCTTCTCGATGTGGGCGAACGGCTTTCCGTAGGTGGTGCGGTGACCCGCGATGGCGAAGTTGCCGAGCTCGCCGGGCATCTGGGTCTGGGAGTAGTGGCCGACGCCCAGCTTGTCGAGGACCTGGGCCTTGTCGACACCGCTGGCGATCGGCTTGACGTAGTCCGCACCGAATCGGGGGACATACAACGTGGCGAAGACCTCCCCGATCTTGGTCGGCGCGGATTCCACCGGGGGGGCATCGGTGCGATGCGCGCCGGGTGCTGCCGTGCGCGGCGCCTCCTGCCACCCCAGCGTCGTGACGACCTGTGCCTGAGCCCGGTTGGCCACCACGTCCGTCCACCACAGCTGCCACACCAGGAAGGCCAGCAGCAGGGCACCGAGGGTGATCATCAGCTCGCCGATCACGCCGACGACCCGCAGTCCGGTGCGTCTCATCCG